>QMOV01000021.1 GCA_003650305.1 Bacteroidota bacterium
ACCTTGCGGAACAACTTCAATGACAGATTATGATACATCTGGATGTGCTTTAAGTGTTGGTGAAAATGAGTTAAGTAGTGTTATTACAGTATTTCCAAACCCAACAAATGGCGAATTCTATATTAGTAATGCTTCATTTATTAATTTAGAAAAAGTAGTTATATATGATATTAGTGGACGACTTATTTCTAAACATGATATTTCCAATACATCTCGAATTAAAACTATTCCTTTAAATAATGTTTCCAAAGGCATGTATTTTGTGAGTATCTATTCTGAAAATGCAGTTGTTACTAAAAAAATTATTTTGGAATAATCTTCATGAGCCGTAATTAGAGGATGTTTATAATTCTATGTTCTTTTAATTACGGTTTTTACTTTATTATTTACTTTACTAAAAAAGTAGATAATATGTTAAAATCACTTTTTTTCTTCAGTGAATTTTGATACTTTCATCTAGTTTAAGTAATTTCAAAACTTAAACTAACTCACCAATGAAAACTATAAAATTTCTTCTATCCTTAAGCCTTCTTTTTGCTTTTCAAACTAACGCACAACAACCTTCTTCTTCAGCAGATTTAGTGCAAAATGCATTGCTACAAAAAGAACAAATGCAAAAAACCTCAATTGTTAAGAATGTACCTTTTATAAATATAGGACCAACAATTATGAGTGGTCGTATAACCGATTTGGCTGTAAACCCAAATAATCCAACCGAGTTTTATGCAGCTTATGCTTCTGGAGGTGTTTGGCATACTGTAAATAACGGAACAACATTCACTCCAATTCTCGATACGTCAAACACTCAAAATGTTGGTGATATTGCAGTGCATTGGGACACAAGAACTATTTGGGTTGGCACAGGAGAAAATAATGCGTCACGCTCATCTTATGCAGGAATTGGAATTTTAAAATCTAACGATAATGGTAAAACTTGGGAAAACGTTGGGCTTCCAAATTCGCATCATATAGGTAGAATTTTAATCAATCCTAATAATCCAAATGAAGTTGTAATTGGTGTAACAGGACATTTATATTCTCCAAATAGCGAAAGAGGAGTTTATAAAACTACAGATGGTGGCAAGACGTGGTCACAAAAATTGTTTGTAGATAATGTGAGCGGCATTATAGATATGCAACATGTGCCAAATAATTTTAATATCATGTTTGCTTCGTCTTGGACTAAAGATAGAAAAGCTTGGAATTTTGATGGCAGCGGAAATAATTCAGCCATTTATAAAAGCACTGATACTGGAGAAACTTGGGTAAAAGTTTCAACCTATAACAGCGGTTTTCCAACTGGACAAGGTGTTGGCAGAATTGGATTGGCTGTTTATAATGATAATATTATTTATGCCATCCACGACAGTCAGTTTAGAAGATCTTCTGAAGACAAAAAAGAAAAATCAAGCACTTTAACTAAAGAAGATTTTAAGACCATGAGTGTGGATGCGCTTTTAAATTTAGACGATAAAAAGCTAAACGCATTTTTAAAAACAAATGGGTTTCAGGAAAAATATCGTGCAGCAAATGTGAAGCAATTGGTAAGAAGCGGAAGCGTAAAACCTATAGACCTTGCTAAATATTTGGAGAATGCCAATTCTTTGCTTTTTGATACTCCAGTAATTGGAGCCGAAGTGTATAAAAGTACAGATGGTGGAATAACCTGGAATAAAACACATGACGATTTTTTAGATGGTTTGTATTATAGTTATGGTTATTATTTTGGGCATATTTATGTTGCTCCAAATAATGAAAATAATATTTATGTGTATGGTGTTCCAATCCTAAAATCTAAAGATGGCGGAAAAACATTCGCTTCAATTAATGCAGAAAATGTGCATGTCGATCATCATAGTCTTTGGATAAATCCTAACAATCCTAATCATTTAATAAATGGAAATGATGGAGGTGTTAATATAACATACGACGATGGAGAAAACTGGATTAAGAACAATTCACCATCAGTAGGACAATTTTATGCGATTGCTGTCGATAATGAAAAACCTTATAATGTTTACGGAGGATTGCAAGACAATGGTGTTTGGGTAGGTGCAAATAATGCCAGAGATAATAAATCGTGGCACGCTCAAGGACAATATCCTTGGAAAGGTATTATGGGAGGAGATGGTATGCACGTACAGGTAGATTCTCGAAACGCAAATATTGTTTATACAGGATTTCAGTTTGGGAATTATTTTAGAATTAATAGAGAAACGAAGAAAACAACTCGATTGTCTATAAAGCACGAGTTAGGAGATAATCCGTATCGATTTAATTGGCAAACACCAATTTTATTATCGCCTCATAATCAAGATATTTTATATTTAGGAGGCAATAAGTTAATGCGCTCTATGAATCAAGGTGATGATTGGGAAGCTATAAGCAACGATTTAACTAAAGGTGGAAAAAAAGGAAATGTAGCTTATGGGACTTTAACAGCAATTAGCGAATCTCTATTTCAGTTTGGGTTAATTTACGCAGGAAGTGATGATGGATTGTTACATATAACAAAAAATGGAGGAGGAAATTGGGATAATATTTCGGCTTCGTTTCCAAAAGACCTTTGGATATCGCGAGTTGTGGCTTCACAACACAAAAAGGAACGTGTTTATGTTACTTTAAATGGATATCGTTGGGACGATTTTAAAGTCTATGTTTATATGAGTGAAGATTATGGTCAAACGTGGAAAAGCATTAGTTCAAATATTCCAATGTCTCCAGTAAATGTTATTAGAGAAGATTCTGAAAACGATAATCTTTTATATCTAGGAACAGATAATGGTGCTTATGTATCTTTTAACAATGGAGATTCATGGGAAGCGTTTAGTAAAGGCTTAACAAGTGTAGCAGTTCATGATATTGCTGTACAAGCTGAAGCTAAAGATTTGCTTTTAGGAACTCACGGAAGAAGTATTTATAAAACAAATATTACTGCATTGCAAAAGATGAATCCTTCAATGAACTCTAAAGACATAACACTTTTTGAAGCTAAAAATGTTCGTTATTCACAACGATGGGGAAATTCTTGGAATAAATGGAGTGATGCTTTTGAGCCATCTACAATTATTAAATTCTATGCTAATGCTTCAGGAAAACAGATAATTAAAATACTGTCAGAAAGTAATGTAGAATTAAATTCAATATCTGTGAGTGCAGACAAAGGTTTTAATTATACAGACTATGATTTAACGCTAACAGAATCAGGAAAAGAAGCATTACTTAAAGAAAATACAAGCATAGAAATCAAGAAAGCTAAAAACGGAAAACAGTATTTACCAAAAGGGAAATACACCATTCAAATAGGTTCTGAAAAAACAACTTTTGAAGTTAAATAAAATAAAGAATTATCTATCTCTTTAAAATTCATTTTAAAAATTAATTAATGACTAAAATCATTTTTCCTAAAACATAAGAAGTCTTACATTTGTTGTCAATAAATTAACTTCTAAATAATGAGCGGATTTTTTAAATCTTCGATTGGAAGAAAAGTAGCCATGGCGCTTTCTGCATTCTTCCTCATGTTTTTCTTATTAATACATATTACCATAAATTTAATATCTGTTTTTAGTGAAGACACATTTAATACAGTTTCTCATTTTATGGGAACGAATCCTTTAATACAGTTTGGAATGCAACCTGTATTAATTTTTGGTGTGGTTTTTCATTTTGTCTTGGGATTTGTATTAGAACTAAAAAACCGAAAAGCAGTAGGTGTAAGCTATGCCAGAAATAATGGAGGCGCAAATTCTACATGGATGAGTAGAAACATGGTATATAGTGGTGCTGCTATTTTAGCATTTATTGTATTGCACTTTATCGATTTTTGGATTCCTGAAATTAACACGAAATATATTATAGGTGATATGTCTGGAACAATGGAAGGCGTTGAAGGATTTCGATATTATGAAGAGTTAAAACACAAGTTTGAAGATCCATTTAGAGTTGGAGCGTATGTAATAGCCTTTGTGTTTTTAGCACTGCACTTATTACATGGTTTTACTTCTGCATTCCAATCGATGGGAGTAACTGCAGGACGAAAGAAAGGGCTACAAAATTTAGGGAAAGCCTATTCAATTATTATCCCTTTAGGATTTATTTTTATTGCACTTTACCATCATTTTAACCATTAATCTTATTTATATGACTTTAGATTCAAAAATACCAAAAGGTCCAATTAAAGATAAATGGACAACCTATAAAGATAAAATAGATTTAGTAAATCCTGCGAACAAACGTAATATTGATATTATTGTAGTAGGCACCGGTTTAGCTGGAGGTTCTGCAGCAGCAACTTTAGCCGAATTAGGTTATAATGTAAAAGCTTTTGCGTATCAAGATTCGCCACGACGTGCACATTCTATTGCAGCTCAAGGCGGAATTAATGCTTCAAAAAATTATATGGGAGATGGCGATTCTAATTATCGCTTATTTTACGATACAGTAAAAGGAGGCGATTATCGTTCTCGTGAAGCTAATGTGTATCGTTTGGCAGAAGTGTCGGGAAATATAATTGACCAATGTGTAGCTCAAGGTGTGCCTTTTGCGCGTGATTATGGAGGCTTATTAGATAATCGATCGTTTGGAGGCGTTTTAGTCTCAAGAACGTTTTATGCCAAAGGACAAACAGGACAGCAATTATTATTAGGTGCGTATTCTGCAATGAACAGGCAAATTGCACGTGGTAAAATTGAAATGTTTAACCGTCACGAAATGCTAGATGTAGTTATTGTTGATGGGAAAGCAAGAGGAATTATTACACGTAATTTAATTACAGGAGAAATTGAACGTCATTCTGCTCATGCAGTAGTCATTGCAACAGGAGGTTATGGAAATGTGTATTTCTTATCAACCAATGCAATGGGAAGTAACGCTACAGCAGCTTGGAAAATTCATAAAAAAGGAGCATATTTTGCAAATCCTTGTTTCACTCAAATTCATCCTACATGCATTCCTCGTTCTGGCGATTATCAGTCTAAATTAACATTGATGTCTGAATCTTTGCGTAATGATGGTCGTATTTGGGTTCCTAAAAACATGGATGATGCTAAAGCAATTCAGCAAGGAAAACTTAAACCAACAGAAATAGCTGAAGAAAACAGAGATTATTTTTTAGAGCGTCGTTATCCAGCTTTTGGAAATTTAGTGCCTCGTGATGTAGCTTCAAGAGCTGCAAAAGAACGTTGCGATGCAGGTTATGGTGTAAATGCAACTGGCGAAGCTGTGTATTTAGATTTTGCTTTTGCTTTTGAACGCTACGGAAAAGAACAAGCAAAAATTCATGGTATTTCAAACCCTTCTAAAGAAAAAATTATTGAATTAGGACAAGCCATTATTGAAGAAAAGTACGGAAACTTATTCCAAATGTATGAGAAAATTATAGCCGAAAATCCATACGAAACTCCAATGATGATTTATCCAGCAACGCATTATACAATGGGAGGCGTTTGGGTAGATTACAATTTAATGACTACAGTTCCTGGTTTATATTGTATTGGTGAAGCCAATTTCTCCGATCATGGCGCGAATCGTTTAGGAGCTTCTGCTTTAATGCAAGGTTTAGCAGATGGTTATTTTGTGTTACCATATACGATTGGCGATTATTTATCTGATAATATCCGAACAGGAAAAATCTCGACAGATTCTCAAGAATTTGAAGAAGCAGAAAAAGAAGTAAAAGACAGAATCACTTTCTTTATGAATAATAACGGAAGTAAATCTGTAGATTATTTTCATAAGAAATTAGGAAAAATAATGTGGGACAAAGTAGGAATGGCAAGAAATGCAGAAGGATTAAAAGAAGCAATGGCCGAAATTAAAGCCATTCGTGAAGAATTCTGGAAGGAAGTAAAAGTGCCTGGAGATGCAAACGAAATGAACCTTGAACTTGAAAAAGCTGGTCGTGTAGCAGACTTTTTAGAATTAGGCGAATTATTTGCAAAAGATGCTTTAGATAGAAACGAGTCTTGTGGAGGACATTTTAGAGAAGAATCGGTTGAGCTTGATGGAGAGCAAAAAGGAGAAGCTAAACGTAACGATAAAGATTTTGCTTATGTTTCAGCTTGGGAATATAAAGGAGAACCTTCTGATGCTGTTTTACATAAAGAAGAATTAGAGTTTAAAGATATTGAGTTGAAAACTCGTTCATACAAATAAAAAGACATTATGAATTTAACGTTAAAAATCTGGAGACAAAAAGGACCACAAGATAAAGGTCGAATGGTTGACTATAAAGTAAACGATATTTCAGAACATATGTCTTTTTTAGAAATGATGGATGTTTTAAATGAGCAATTAGTAAACTCTGGTGACGAACCTGTTGCTTTCGATCATGACTGTCGTGAAGGTATTTGTGGCATGTGTTCTTTGTACATAAATGGTCAGGCACATGGTCCAGACAGAGGCATTACAACTTGCCAGTTACATATGCGAATGTTTAATGATGGAGATACTATTACTATCGAGCCATTTCGAGCAAAAGCATTTCCTGTAATTAAAGATTTGGTAATTGATAGAATGTCTTTTGAACGGATCCAGCAAGCTGGAGGATATATTTCGGTAAATACTTCTGGGAATACACAAGATGCTAATAATATACCAATTTCTAAACATGCTGCAGATGAGGCTATGGACGCAGCAGCTTGTATTGGTTGTGGTGCTTGTGTTGCAACATGTAAAAACTCTTCAGCAATGTTATTTGTAGGAGCAAAAGTATCGCAATTTGCATTATTGCCTCAAGGACAAATAGAAGCAGCAGAAAGAGTTTTAAATATGGTTGCTCAAATGGATTTAGAAGGATTTGGTAATTGCACCAATATTGGAGCTTGTGAAATAGAATGCCCTAAAGGTATTTCGTTAGATAATATTGCTAGAATGAATAGAGAACTCATGAAAGCGAGTTTGAAATAATAAATCAAAACTTAAAACTCTTAAAGGAATCCTAAAATGAATTATTGTTTTAGGATTTTTTATTAGATTTGACGCCCTAATTAAATAAAAATAATGAATAGAAAAATAATTGTCCTAAACATTTTAATATTCTTTTTATGTGTTTCATGTAATGGACAAACAACATCTGAAAAGGAAATAAAGCATCCAACTTTATATGATGGAGAGTTGCTATTGCAACATGTGAAAATTTTGTCTTCAGCAGAATTTGAAGGAAGACAAACAGGAACTCAAGGTGCAATAAAAGCGAAACAATATATCATTAAAGAGTTTAGTAAATTAGACATACTACCACTTGGAGAAACTTATGAGCAGCCGTTTTCTTTCTCAAGTAGGAGTAAAATGTACAATGGTGTTAATGTATTAGGATTCGTTAAAGGAAGTGCTTTTCCTGAGAAGTATATTGTAATAAGTGCTCATTACGATCACGAAGGTATTAAGAATGGAAACATATATAATGGAGCAGACGATAACGCTTCAGGTATAAGTGCATTGTTTAGTTTTGCTGAATATTTTAAAAAATATCCACCTAAACATTCAGTGATTTTAGCTGCTTTTGATGCTGAAGAATTTGGTTTAAAAGGATCAAAATATTTTGTTGACAATTCTATTATTCAATTAAATAGCATAGTAGTTAATCTAAATTTAGATATGATTAGTCGTAGTGATAAAAACGAATTATTTGTTGTTGGCACACGTTATAATCCATCTTTTAAAGAGTTAATAACAGAGATTGCTCTGCCTGAAAATATAAAACTTCTTATTGGACATGACGGAACAGATAAAAAACACGATTGGACCTACTCTTCCGATCATGCTTCCTTTTACAGAAAAGAAATTCCTTTTCTATTTTTTAGTGTAGAAGATCATGAAGATTACCATAAACCTACAGACGATTACGAAAACATTCAACCAGAATTTTATAAAGAAGCAGTAAACGTTATTTTTTCTGTATTTGAAAAAGTGGATATATTAGAATAATAAATAAAGTATTACCAAAAACAGAAATCCTGAGTTTTATCTTGGGATTTTTTGTTTCTTTATATTTCCATTATCATTAAGAATGAAAAACCCAATACCATATTACCAAGCGCAGCTTAAAAAGTTCCAGCTTAAAGTAAAAAGCTTGAATCAAAAGTTAACAAGATTAAGCACTTTAAGACTGTTAGTTTTTTCAGTAACAGCAGTTGGACTCTATTATACATTTAACCAATGGCAATTAGCATTAATTATTAGTGTAGCAGGAATAACGATATTTATATATCTACTTTCAAAATATACAGATATTAGGTCTAAGAGAGATTTAAATAAAGCTTTAGTAAATATAAATGAAGAGGAAATTAAAATTGCTTCTGGCGATTTTCATCATAGAAATGAAGGCTTACTATTTCAAGACCCAAATCATTTTTACAGTTTAGATATCGATTTGTTTGGACGTGGTTCTTTTTTTCAATTCATTAATCGAACAACTATAAACGAAGGCACTCAAAAATTAGCTAATGATTTAACAGCTAATAACATTAATAATATTATTACACGTCAAGAAGCAATAAGGGAATTAGCTTCAAAACCAGAATGGCGACAACATTTTTCGGCTATTGCAACATTAATTAATATCGAAACTCCAGCAATAAAAATTATTGATTGGTTAAAAAACTATCAACCGTTTTTGCCAAAACCAATGCAATGGATTCCGTTAGCATTTACTATAGCTACAATAGGGTTATTTGTGTTACTTTTTTTAAATATAATAGATGGTTCATTTTTAGGATTCTGGTTGCTTATTGGGTTGTTATTTACAGGGAACTATGTAAAAAAGACGAACAGCTTATCCTCAAAAACGGATAAAGTAAAAGACACATTCAGGCAATATGCATTGTTATTAGATCAAATTGAAAACGAGAAATTTACTTCGGTATTATTGCAACATAAACAACAACAAATCAATTCAGAAGAAGAGAAAGCGTCAGCAATTTTTAGTACATTTTCAAAATCTTTAGATGCTTTAGATAATAGAAACAATTTAGTTTCTGCCATTTTTGGAAATGGGTTTTTACTGTCAGATATTAAGAATACTTATAGAGTTGAACAATGGATTACTCAATATAAAAACAAAGTTGCAGATTGGTTTCAGGTCGTTTCTTTTTTTGATGCCTATAACAGTTTAGGCAATTTTGCATTTAACCATCCTAATTATGTATTTCCTAAAATTACTGATAATAAAACTGTAATTAATGCTCAAGATTTAGGTCATCCTTTATTAGTTGTTGATAAAAGAATTGATAGCAATCTTTTAATCAGCGACCAGCAATTCTTTATTGTTACAGGAGCAAATATGGCAGGGAAAAGTACTTTTTTGAGGACAGTTTCACTGCATATTGTAATGGCTAATGTTGGATTGCCTGTTTGCGCAAAAGCAAGTGAATATTCTCCAGTTAAACTTATTACAAGTATGCGAACAACCGATTCTTTAACCGACGACAGTTCGTATTTCTTTTCAGAATTAACACGTTTAAAATTTATTGTAGATGCTATTGTAAAAGAGCCTTATTTTATTGTTCTAGATGAGATTTTAAAAGGTACGAATAGCACAGACAAAGCCATTGGTTCTCGTAAGTTTGTAGAGAAATTAGTCGCTTCAAATGCTAAAGGAATTATAGCAACTCACGATTTAAGTTTATGTGAAATTGAGAAGGAACTCGATGAGGTGAAAAACCACTATTTTGATGTAGAAATTATAAATGACGAACTCTATTTTGATTACAAGTTTAAAGAAGGAGTTTGTCAAAATATGAATGCTTCTTTTTTATTGAAGAAAATGGAGATAATTTAATTATTAAATATGCAACATAAATCCAAACTCCCAAATGTAGCTACCAACATTTTTACTGTAATGGGAACATTGGCAAACAAACACAATGCTATTAATTTGTCGCAAGGATTTCCAAATTTTAAGAGCGACCAAAAATTGATAGATTTAGTGAGTAATGCGATGCATTCTGGCTACAATCAATATGCACCAATGGCTGGAATTTTAGAATTACGTGAAGCTATTTCCAATAAGTTTGAATTGCTCTACAATACAAGCTATCATCCCGAAACCGAAATTACAGTTACAGCTGGAGCAACACAAGCCATTTATACAATCATTTCAGCATTTGTCAGACCAAATGATGAGGTTATTATTTTTCGTCCAGCTTACGATTGTTACCAACCAACTATCAAACTTAATGGAGGGAAAACCATATCAATTCAATTAGAAGCACCAAATTATAATATAGATTGGGAATATGTAAAACAAAAGATTAATGATAAGACAAAAATGATTATCATTAATACACCTCAAAATCCAAGTGGCACTATTTTCTCGGAAGCAGATATGCTTCAGCTTCAAAAGTTAACTCAAGGCACAAATATAATTGTATTGAGCGATGAGGTTTACGAGCATATAATTTTTGATGGCGAAAAACACCAAAGTGTTTGTTTGTTCCCTGATTTAAAATCACGAAGTTTTGTAGTGGCTTCTTTTGGTAAAACATTTCATAATACAGGTTGGAAAACAGGATATTGTTGTGCTCCAAAAGAACTCATGGAAGAGTTTAAAAAAGTGCATCAGTTTAATGTGTTTTGTGTAAATCACCCTATACAAAAAGCATTGGCAGAATATTTACAAGAACCCAATCATTATTTAGGCTTGTCACAGTTTTATCAAGAGAAAAGAGATTTGTTTTTAAGCTTGATTAAGGATTCAAGGTTCAAATTTTCAGCATCAAAAGGCACGTATTTTCAAGGGTTAGATTATTCAGAAATTACTAATGAGTACGATGTTAATTTTGCAAAACGATTAACAATAGAAAAAGGAATTGTCTCCATTCCATTATCTGTGTTTAATGATAATAATTTAGATAAAAAGATATTGCGTTTTTGCTTTGCTAAAACTGAGGATACTTTAAAAAACGCAGCAGAAATTTTAAATAGAATTTAATTACTTTTATAATATGCAAGACGAATTAAAAATAGCAGTTATTCAAGCCGATTTAGTTTGGGAAAATCCATTACATAACAGATATACTTTTTTAGGTAAGATTGAAGCTCTCCCGATAGCTATTGGGACTGAAGATATTGACTTGATTATTCTGCCAGAAATGTTTACAACCGGATTTACTATGAATGTATCTTCTGTTGCTGAAACCATGGAAGGAGATACACTAAAATGGATGCAGTATTTGGCTGTTAAAATGAAAGCTGCAATTACAGGAAGCATTATTATTAAAGAAAATAACAACTTTTATAACCGCTTGCTTTTTGTACACCCTTCAAGAAAAGTAGAATATTACGATAAAAAACATACGTTTACATTGGCAGGAGAACACAAAGTATTTGCTTCTGGAACTAAAAAACTGATTGTAAATTATCAAGGTTGGAACATTTGCCCTTTGGTTTGTTACGATTTACGTTTTCCAGTTTGGTCAAGAAATGTAGAAGACTACGACCTGTTAATTTATGTTGCCAATTGGCCAAAACCAAGAATAAAAGCTTGGGACGTGTTGCTAAAAGCAAGAGCTATAGAAAACATGAGTTATTGTATTGGTGTAAATCGTGTTGGAACAGACGTAAATAACAATGAATATCCAGGACATTCGGCAGTTTATGATGGTTTAGGGGAACAATTATCAAATTTTAAAGAAAATGAAGAACAAATAGAAATTATAACCCTATCTAAAAGTCAGACAGCCACTATTAAAGAAAAATTGAAATTTCTTGATGATAAAGACAAGTTTACTTTTTATTAAACCTTAAAGTTTCTATAATATCCCAACCTGCTCTTACTGCTTCTATTTCAAAATGACTTACACGTTCTGGCTGGATTTTCTTCAAGTAATTTCCAGTATCATATTTTTTATTTCCATTCGCATCAAAAATGACACGAACATAATAATTGCTTGGATTTACATTTAAAAAATCTAATACTTCTGGGTTTGTAGAATATTGTTCTGCTTTTACCTCTCCATTTTCATTTGTAAGCTGTATAATTACTGGATAAGCTGCATTTTGCAAAGTTAGTCTAACATTGCCATAATCGGAGTATTGTTTTGTGCTTAACGAATAGTTTAAAGTATCGTTTTTGTTTCCAAAAAAATCAGTAAACGTTTCAGGCAGCATCTGCATTTTGTATCGTTCTTGTTCCTTCTTTTCAAAAATAAATGTATATCTATTCTTGAGGGCATCAAAAGCTGTTGTAAAATCTACTTTTACAGAATCTTTGTCCAGAATCGTTATCTTTTCTTCATCAATTATTGTTAACGGAATATTGGCCTCAATTTCAAAATTTTCATTAAATGAAAGTGTTCTATTTTGAAGCTGCTTAATAACTAAAGAATCTTTTTCAATTGCCTTTATTTTTACAGTCAATGTATCTGCATAAGATTTGTTAGATACTAAAAACAATAAAGAATCTGCTTCAAATTTTGGTTTATACCAATACAATAACGAATCTGCTTCTTGGTCTTTTGTTATTTTACTCTCGAAATCTTCAGGTGAATTTGATAGTAAGTTAATTTTCATATTTTTATAATCGCCTTCATATCCAAAAGCTATTTTGTTTTCAGCAATCAACTTTGGTCGAGTAGCTTTAAAATCAATGTCCTCATTAAATAGTTTTAAAGTATGTATAGTTGTAGTATCGGTAGATACAGTTATATAATCTTTTAGAAATCCAATTTTATCTGTTTTTTGTTGAAATGTATAATTGCCGTTTTCTTCCTTTAGAGCTATCATTAAATATTTTCCGGCTTTTAAATTTTCTAACTTAAATGTAGTTGTACTATCTAATGTATTAGTAATGTATTTTGGTTTTTGCTTATAAATTATAGAATCTGTAAAAGTAGAATCTATGTCATACAATAATACCGAAACAAATTCGTCTGCTTTTCGATTTACAGCATCTTTAATTTCACCTTTCACACTTAAGGAATCAATATAAGATCCTGTAGAAAACACATATCTGTAATAAGGATAAGGATTTTCTTCGTTGTTATCTACGATACTTTCACCAAAATTAAAAGCGTAAGTTGTGTTGGGTTGTAGTGTATCAAAAATTTTAATAGTTATGTATTTACTAGCCGAACCTAAAGGTGTAATCTCTGGTTCTGGATCCATAGGAGGAGAAATAATGAGTTGCTTTCGTAGGTTTTTAATTTTTATATATTCATCAAAATAGATTTTAATTTCCTTGCCTGTAAAATTAGTTGAAAAGTTTTCAGGAATAGATTTTGTGATTACTGGAGGCGTAATGTCTTTATCTCCACCAGTTGGTGTCCCACGATTTGCGCAATTAGCAAAACCTAAACTTATAACTAGTATAAAAATTAAATTTGAAAGATATTTATGCATTTTATAATTAAAAATTTTCACAAATATAGGTAATTTCATATGCTAAATTGTATAACGAAAAAGTGTTTACGCAATTGCCATAGTTGCGATACTTATTTTAATACCATCTGCCTTATTAAGTATATTGCTACAAGCTTCAATAGTTGCTCCAGTGGTAATAATATCGTCAACCAAAAGAATATGTTTCCCTTTAATAAGGGCTTTGTTTTTTATGGAAAAAACTTGGTTAGGATTTTTCCAACGCGACATACGTTTTTTAAAAACTTGTGTTTTTGTTGCTGTAGTTTTTAATAAAACAGAGTCTATATATTCTGCGTTTAAGGCTTTAGCAATTTCAACACCAAATTTTGCCACTTGATTATAACCTCTTTTTTGAAGTTTGTTTTTATGTAATGGCACAGGAATCACAATATCAATGGTTGAATAGACTTCAACAGTTTTTAGTTCATTACCCAACCATTCACCTAAAAGAGTACTTATAACTTCATGACCTCTATATTTTAAGTTATGAAGCAACTGCTGCACAATTCCTTTCTTTTCAAATCTTAAAAGTGCAGTAGCATGTTCTATTTTAACACGACCATAAAACACTTTTTCTACAGTATTATTGTTTTCAAAATGATAATTGGTTACGGGTAAATTGTGTCTGCAATTTGTACAAATATGGATTTCATTGTCTGTTAATAAATGCCTACAACCATAGCATACTTTAGGAAAGAATAAATTAACAATTGTCTTAAACATAAAATTTAAAAGATTTAAAATACTAAAAAAAGACACACAGTTCTAAAAAAACATGCTTATAGTATCAAAGGGTTTTATATTTTTGCACTATGGCAAATCAAGAAGATAAATTTAAGAAGGTAATTTCTCATGCTAAGGAATATGGTTATGTGTTTCAGAGTAGCGAAATATATGATGGTTTAAGTGCAGTTTACGATTACGCACAAAATGGAGTAGAGCTAAAAAATAATATACGTGACTATTGGTGGAAAGCTATGGTACAAATGCATGATAATATTGTAGGCTTAGATACCGCAATATTTATGCATCCAACAACTTGGAAGGCTTCTGGTCATGTAGATGCGTTTAATGATCCTTTAATTGACAATAAAGACTCTAAAAAACGATATAGAGCAGATGTTTTAGTTGAAGATTATTGTGCTAAAATTGAAACCAAAATAAACAAGGAAGTAAACAAAGCAGCAAAACGTTTTGGTGATGCTTTTAATAAAGATGAATTTATTTCAACAAACCCTCGTGTAGTTGGATATCAGGAAAGAATAAATACTATTCTCACGCGACTAGGAAAATCTTTAGAAAATGAAGATTTAGCAGATGTAAAAGCACTCATTGAAGAATTAGAAATTGCCGATCCGCTTTCTGGAAGTAAAAATTGGACAGATGTAAAGCAGTTTAATTTAATGTTTGGAACCAAGCTTGGTGCTTCTGCAGAAACTGCAATGAATCTATATTTACGTCCAGAAACTGCTCAAGGTATTTTTGTAAACTTTTTAAATGTTCAAAAAACCGGACGATTAAAAATTCCTTTTGGGATTGCACAAACAGGAAAAGCTTTTAGGAATGAAATTGTGGCACGACAATTTATTTTTAGAATGCGTGAATTTGAACAAATGGAAATGCAATTTTTTGTAAGACCAGGAACGCAAAAGGAATGGTACGAAAAATGGAAAGAAGATAGACTAAAATGGCATTTGTCTCTCGGAATGCGAGCAGAAAATTATCGTTTTCATGACCACGAAAAATTGGCACATTATGCAGATGCTGCAAGCGATATTGAATTTAAATTCCCTTTTGGTTTTAAAGAGTTAGAAGGCATTCATTCTCGTACAGATTTCGATTTAAAAGCGCACGAAGAATATTCAGGTAAAAAACTACAATATTTTGACCACGAAGATAACAAGAGTTATGTGCCTTATGTTGTAGAAACCTCTATTGGTTTAGACCGCATGTTTTTAGCAGTCTTTTCAAATGCATTACAAGAAGAAGATTTAGAAAATGGAACAACCCGAACAGTTTTAAAATTACCAGCAGTTTTAGCACCAACAAAAGCAGCTATTTTACCATTGGTAAAAAAAGACGGCTTACCAGAAATAGCACATAAAATTGTAGAAGATTTAAAATGGGATTTTAATGTGGTTTATGATGAAAAAGATGCTGTAGGAAGACGTTACAGAAGACAAGATGCCGCTGGAACACCATTTTGTATAACTATAGATCACGATACTTTAGAAGATAATACAGTAACAATTAGGCACAGAGATACTATGGGGCAACAACGAGTTAAGATTGAAGAACTACGTGATATTATTAAACAAGAAGTAGATGTAAAAACTTGGTTAATGAGAATGTGATCCGAAGAAAAAACCTCACAGGTTTTTAAAACCTGTGAGGTTTGATAAATCTTATAAAAATGAACCCAAGCTAATAGTTTGGGTTTTAATTTTAGTTTATATAGCAAATATTATACCAAGTAAAGATGCAATATTTTTTATAGTTACGTAGGAAAATTCATTACAATATTTACGGTTTTTCCGCAACAAAAAGTCAAGGATTTGTTGTAGCTTTAGCATAGAATCTAAAAGAGTTTTATTACAATAAAATTATGTTATGGGAAGCATAATTTCCAAATTTAAACCGTAGATAAAAGCCTGAACTTAAATTTAAGTTCGGGCTTTTAAAATTAAAAATAAGCCCTTAATTGTACTGTCCCTGTATGTATGGTTTTACTGGTTTCGGTTTTTCTTCCAAAATAGGTGAGGTTGAGGTCCAAAAATTTAGTAAGCTTCTTCTGTGCTAATAAGCTCCACGTAAAGTTTTTTCCGGGTTGTAAGCCTTCCATCATCTGGTAACCAATTGGAGTATTTGGATTGCCTTCAAATGTGTTAGAGAAAAGATTAAATTCACCACTTATAGCAGCTTTTTGATTGTTAGCAAAAGTAAATGATGCACCATATTTTTGCTGTTGTAAACCTTCAAAGCTACCAATGGTATTATCTTTATTAGTGTATTGATAGAACACATCAAATCGAGTATTGTCATTTAATAGATAAGATAGTTTAGGATTGAAACGTACTTCGTCAATATTAAAATTCTTACTCACAAAATTTTCACTAACACTTTCATTTGTGTCAAAACTAGAGAGTAGAGTAATCAACCAACTTGTAGCAAATTTGTGAGTAAAATTTAATTGATGACTTTTTAAATTATTTTCAATAAATCCAACCGTTAGAATGTTACGAGATTTGTTAGACAAATAAGTGTATGAAGTTGTATAACGCTGTTTCCCTCTATTATAAAATAACACATTTCTAAAATTTAATTGCAATCCTAATTGGTTTTTAGCATCACTTTCAAAAGGATTGATATTAAAGTTATTACCATCACGTTTTATTTTTCTGTCTAATAAATAAGATGTTTGATTATAAAAGTGTGACCAGAATTTTTTTGCTCCATTCTCCTCTCCAACCCATTGTTGAAAGTTAAAGGTTAGTGTTTGGCTCAATCTATTTTGGTGTGTTTTTATAAACACACGATTTGGCAATAATACTCTTATATAACTGCCTTGATCTTGAAATTGTGCAATTTCAAATTCTTCTAATTCCTGAATGCCGTTATTATTGTAATCTATCCAAGTGTAATTACCTTGTCCAGCTTCAACTTCAACATATGTAAAATCTTGTTGAGGCAAAGAACCAGAATTGGTTTCGAACACAGTATTCCATTGTATGAGCTGTTTAAAAAACCGTTGGCTGTATTGTAATCTTGAGTTAAGTGATTGCTCATCCTCTACAGCTTCATCTTCGCTTTTTAGTGTTCTATAATTAACATATAAGTATAGATTTGTGTTTTCATTTTGAATAACTTTAGAGTTTAAATAATAAGTGTTAGACGTATTTACTTTTTTTAACTCATTGTTTCTAATGCTATCATTCACTCTGTTTTTATAACCAATTTCTGCGAATACTTTAGCACTATCTCCAACTCCTACAAAAAATTCGTAAGAAGCAAATTTTTGACTTAAAGTAGTCAATTCATTAGTATTTTTATTCTTTTGTTCGTTGTCTTCAACAGCAAGTTTTGTACCAATCCAACCCTTATTGTAATTATATGTGATCCTGTTAAATGATCTAAAAAAAGTTGAGGTATTTAAGTCAGATTTAGCGTTTAAAATGCTGGAGTTTGAAAAAACATTAAATCGGTTTAGTTGTAAATTAGCAGTTGCCACATGTCTATTACCATTAAAATTTGTTGAGTAATTTAAGTGCTCAAATTGATAACTAGCTATCCCTTTTTTAGGATGAAAAAATTGTAATCCTGAAATTAATAATTGCTGATCCCCAAGCGGATTTTCTATATTCCAATCCCGATTAAATTCTGCACGATATAAACGTTCAATAGTTCTAAAATCGTTTTGAATAAAATTGCCATCTATAATGGCGTTTAAATTCCAAAGACTATCATTTTTAATAATGCTCTGTTCTACCTTTAATCGTCCTGCAAAGCCATCGTTATTAGCATCATCTAAAGCAGAAAATAGATTCAGGTCGTTTTTGCTTCCAGAGAGTTCAAAATTTATATTGGTTTTTTCTGAAGGTTTATAGCTTCCGTTAACCACAGCAATTTGAAGTTTTATTGGAGCAATAAGTTGTACAATTGGAGCAAAATTACCTTGAGGAATTCCGGCGATTGGCTCAATATATTCATAGATATTACTAATAGCATTAATACTACTTATAATATAATTGCCTTGATTTTCTCCAACCAAAGAAAATTTCACGCTAAATAATTCATCGTCAGGATTGTTAGAAAAAACAAAGGCCTCAACACTATTTATAAATTCTTTTTTATATAAGATTCTGTTTTCATTAAAAATTTCCGGAACACCTGAAGGCGCAACCATTAATGAACTATCATCTCCAGCATTTGATAAAATTTGGACTTGCTCAAGCGATAGATTTTGTTGTAAAGGCTGATTTTTAGCATCGTTTTCAGAATACACCGAAACACCAATATTCAGTTTTTCACTTTCATGTTTTCCTCCACCATAAGCCACCAAACGAGAATAATTACGATCGCTAAACTGATAATCTACAGTAATTCGCATTTCGGAAGTAATAGGAAATGTAGCATTAAAAATAATCTCACCAGCGTTATAGTCTATTATATAATCCTTGTTTTCTCCACGTTCAACTACAATACCATTAACATAAACGGTTTCGCTCCCAGAAACAATAAGCACAAACAATTCTCCATTTGATCCTTGTAACTTATAAGGACCTTGATTGCCTTCTTGAGCAGAAAATTGACTGGTTTCAAATTGACCTCTAACTATTGCACCTGAAGCAAAAAGATTAGTTTTAGAATCTGGATGATCTAAATTCATGTTAACCAAAAGACCTTGCACTCGTTTAGAGAATTTAGCAAAATATGAATCGGTATTTAACAAGTCGATGTCTCCAGCTCTAATATTCCAACTATCACTAAACAACTCAATAAAAACTTGGTCAAACTCATCTAATCGTTGCGAATAACCACTTTCTTGTAATGGAATATTAGCATCTTGAATTGATGCTCTTAAAGATACTTTATCGTTTAATTTTCCAGTAATTTGTAAATCCAATTCGCTATTTAAAACCGAATTCTGATTGTTGCCAATCGTAACGCCTCGAGAGATACTTCCCGAAGTTGTTAAACCATCAAAAGGTGTAAATATTCTAGCCTCGCTTGGTTGAGATAATTTATAAAGCTTATCTAAATTGCTTGTGTTTTCTACTATAATGTTCTCATCTAATTGCTTATATGTTTTAGTTAGAAAATCAGGAAAACGCAAATATTCAATAATAATAGAATCGGTTGTAATAGGTTTCTTAAACGTTAACAATGCTTTAGCAAAATCTATAGTATAAAAAGAAGAATCTATTATAGTGTTATCTTTTTGTCGAAGTATAAACTTGCTAGAATTTATACTCACACTATCTATAACAATAGAATCTTTTATAGCAATTTTTTTAGTTCTATAATTAGAAGTTTGGTCTTGAGCAAAAGCACAAAAACAATACAAAAAAAGAAAAAATGATAGCGTAAATCTCATCTGATACTTAAACTGTCAATAGTCTAAAATATTTTGTTAATAGTTTTCGTTAAATGGAGTTTAATTTAATAGCGTAAAAGTAAAGCATTATTTATTTTAGCTGAAATTAACTCACTTATTTTAAATAAAGTGAGTTATCCCAACAAAGTCTGGGCTCTCATAATAATTACACATAACACATGAAAATAATCTCTTATAACGTAAATGGCATTCGTGCTGCTTTAAATAAAGGCTTTATAGATTGGCTTAAAAGTGCTAATCCAGACGTGATTTGTTTACAGGAAATAAAAGCTTTAAAAGAACAATTAGAGTTAGATATTTTTGCCGAAGCTGGTTACCAATATAACTACTGGTTTAGTGCACAAAAAAAAGGCTATAGTGGTGTTGCCATTTTAAGTAAAACCAAACCAAACCATATTGAATATGGCACAGGAATAACATCTATGGATTTTGAAGGAAGAAATCTTCGTGTAGATTTTGATGGCGTTTCTGTAATGAGCTTGTATTTGCCATCAGGTACAAATATGGCTCGTTTAGAGCACAAATTAGAATATATGGCACTATTTCAGAAGTATATAAATGAATTAAAAAAAGAGTACCCAAACCTAATTATTTGTGGCGATTATAATATTTGTCACGAAGAAATTGATATTCATAACCCAAAAGGATTAAAAAACACTTCAGGGTTTTTGCCTGTTGAACGTGAGTGGATTGGAAGTTTTATCGACAGTGGTTTTATAGATTCATTTAGACACTTAAATGATGCGCCACATCATTACAGTTGGTGGAGTTATCGTGCTAATGCAAGAGCCAACAATAAAGGTTGGCGATTAGATTATGCTATGGTAGCAAATCCTTTGCAAGAAAACATAAAAAGAGCCGTTATACTGTCTGAAGCAGTACATAGTGACCATTGTCCAATTTTAGTAGAAATAGAAAATAAGTAAACAGTCTCAGTTGGCAGTAAGCAGTTTTTTAAAATCAATTTAGTATACTGTAAACTGAATACTGCAAACTTTATAAATTTAAAATCAAATCAATCATGAAAAAATATATTTCACTTTTGTTATTCCTAACTTTCTTATTTACAAGTTGTGTATCACCTAAAGTATACAAGGATTTAGAAGGAAAGTATAATAATTTAAAAAAGGAGAACAGAACGCTTTCCGATGAAAATGAAACGCTTTTAAGTGCAAAAAACAAAGCTGAATACAGTTTAAAACAACTTCAAAAAGATTATGATAAAGCCGTAGCACAACGAGATAAATTGCAAAGCGATTATAATGCTACAAAGTCAAACTATGAGAATTTAAAGGCATCATATGATGCGTTAGAGGAAAACAGTTCGACTTCAATTGCAGAAAACGCAAAAAAGAATAGAGAATTGTTAGCGCAGTTAGAAGCTAAAGAACAGGCGCTTTCATCCGAAATTGTACGTTTAGAAAAATTAAAAAAGGAATTAGAAAACAGGTCGAGACGTGTTGAAGAATTGGAGAGTCTTATCGCAGCAAAAGATGCAGCAATGACAACTTTAAAAAATGCGATTTCTAGAGCCTTAACAGATTTTGAAGGCAAAGGATTAACAATAGAACAGCGTGATGGGAAAGTTTATGTGTCGATGGAAAACAAATTGTTATTTAGTTCAGGAAGTTGGGCAGTTGGCAGTCAAGGACGTCAAGCAGTACAGCAATTAGGAAGCGTATTAGGTGATAATCCAGATATCGCTGTTTTAATTGAAGGACATACAGATAATGTGCCATACAAGGGAAGCACACAATTAAGTGGTAATTGGGATTTGTCTACCAAACGCGCTACAGCAATAGTTAATATTCTTAGAGAAAACAGTTCAATTAATCCTGAAAATTTAACAGCAGCTGGACGTGGAGAATTTGCGCCAATAGCAACTAACGATACAGTAGAAGGAAAAGCAAAGAACAGACGAATTGAAGTTATCTTAACACCAAAACTGGATGAGATTTCTAAACTTTTGAATGAAATTTAGAAGAGGTGTTTGTCATTCCTGCGAAGGCAGGAATCCATTATTATTTGAATTTCAATCTTTAAGATTTCCACCTTCGCGGAAATGAAAAAATAAACTTTCAATGAAATACACCACACTTCCAAACACCAATATAAAAGTTAGTAAAATATGTTTGGGTTCTATGACTTGGGGAAACCAAAATACAGAAGTTGAAGGACACGAACAATTAGATTACGCTTTTAATCAAGGCATCAATTTTATTGACACGGCAGAATTATATCCAGTTCCTGCTGAAGCAAAAACAAGCGGTAGGACGAGTGAAATTATTGGCACATGGTTAAAGAAAAATAACAATAGAGACAAGGTAGTATTAGCTTCTAAAATTGCAGGTACAGGCGATTATACAGCACATATTCGTACAACTGGATTTAGTAAAGAAGCAATAAAAGAAGCAGTTAATAAAGAATTAAGCAGGCTTCAAACCGATTATATTGATTTATATCAATTGCATTGGCCAGAACGACAAACCAATACTTTTGGTGTTAGAGATTACAATCATAATCCTAATGATAATTGGACAGATAATTTTAATGAAGTGCTACATACATTAGATGGAATTATTAAAGAAGGGAAAATTCGTTATGTTGGTTTATCTAACGAAAAAGCTTGGGGAACGATGCGTTATTTAGAAGAATCTAAAACACATCATTTACCAAGAATGATTACCATTCAAAATGCATATTCATTATTAAACAGACCTTTTGAAGGCGATATGGCTGAAGTTGCAATACGTGAAAATATAGGCTTATTAGCCTATTCGCCATTAGCATTTGGAGTACTTTCCGGAAAATATATTAAAGGGACTGCAGGAGAAAACTCTCGATTAAAATTGTTTCCAACTTTTGCAAGATATAGTAGCGAGCAATCAACACACGCAGCCAAGCAATATTTGAAAATAGCAGAGAATAATAATTTGAGCTTAACAAAAATGTCTTTAGCATTTGTTGATCAGCAACCTTTTCTTACCAGTTGTATTATTGGAGCTACAACTATGGATCAACTAAAAGAAAACATTGCAAGCATAGATGTAGTATTGAGTAAAGAAATTTTAAAACAGATTAATACAATACATGCTGCAATACCTAATCCAGCACCTTAAAATTTAAACCATAGATTTATTTCAAAACCAATTTCAAAATAGTTTAAATTAAACGAACAATAAAAAAGTAAACTCTTATAAGCTTTATTTTATAGTTATAATATTATATGTACTTTTGTTTCTTGAAAAAAGAGGAAAAATTTGTCTGATTGCAACCTCATAAAAAAATGCTAAAGCAGTTAATCATCAGCTTCTTTAGTGATTAAGCAATTGCACAAGAATCCCCTAGTTAGAACCAAAATTTAAAAAGAAAAATATGCCATATTTATTTACTTCGGAAAGTGTTTCTGAAGGACATCCAGATAAAGTAGCAGACCAAATTAGTGATGCCTTGATAGATCATTTTTTAGCGTTTGATAAAAATTCTAAAGTTGCTTGTGAAACCCTTGTAACAACTGGGCAAGTTGTACTTGCAGGAGAAGTTAAATCCAACACCTATTTAGATGTTCAAAAAATTGCTAGAGACACTATAAACGATATTGGTTATACTAAAAGCGAATATATGTTTGATGGTAATTCTTGCGGTGTTTTTTCTGCGATTCACGAGCAGTCCGATGATATTAATCGTGGTGTAGATAGAGATGAAAAAGAGCAGCAAGGTGCTGGAGATCAAGGCATGATGTTTGGTTATGCTACTCGTGAAACCGATAATTATATGCCTTTGGCTTTAGATTTAGCACATCGTATTTTAATTGAATTGGCTGCTTTGCGTAGAGAAAATAAAGACATTACATATTTAAGACCTGATTCTAAAAGTCAAGTAACTATTGAATATGGCGATGATAACATTCCGCAACGTATTGATTCTATTGTTGTTTCTACACAACATGACGATTTTGATGAGGATGAAATTATGTTGACAAAAATTAGAAAAGATATTGAAGAAATATTAATCCCACGAGTAGTTGCAAAACTTCCTGATAATATTAAAGCGTTGTTTACTGATAATATTGAATATCATATCAACCCAACTGGTAAATTTGTAATTGGTGGACCACATGGCGACACAGGATTGACAGGACGAAAAATTATAGTTGATACTTATGGTGGGAAAGGTGCTCATGGTGGAGGTGCATTTTCTGGTAAAGATCCAAGTAAAGTAGATAGAAGTGCTGCCTATGCAACGCGTCATATTGCAAAAAATTTGATTGCTGCTGGTGTTTGCGATGAAATTTTAGTACAAGTAAGTTATGCTATTGGAGTCGTTGAGCCTATGGGAATTTTTGTAGATACTTATGGTACTTGTCCTTTTAATATGACTGATGGCGAAATTGCAGAAAAGGTGTCGCAAATATTCGATATGCGACCAGCTTCAATAGAAGAGCGTTTAAAACTACGTCAACCAATGTATTTAGAAACTGCTGCTTACGGACATATGGGACGACAAAATGAAGTTGTTACCAAAACATTTAACCAATCTAATGGAGAAACTAAGACGCTTGAAGTTGAACTCTTTACTTGGGAAAAATTAGATTATGTCGATAAAGTGAAAAAAGTATTTGGTTTGTAAAACACTTTACATTTTAAAATATTTTAACCTCATAACCAATCTGTTTTGAGGTTTTTACTTGCGCCTCTTTTACTTTGCTAGAAAAACAACTAATTTCGTTTAACTATTCTTATAAATGTAAATATGAAACGAGCATGTTAAAATTTTTATCGCCAAAGGAAATGATTAATTGCGAACAGCATGTGACAAATAAAAAACAATAAGTATAAACACATGAAATTAACTACAGAAATCGCTAATCGGTTTAGAGAAATCCTTTTAAATGGTGATTGGGTTGCAGCTACTAATTTTAAAGACCAATTATCTGACCTGACTTGGGAACAAGCAACAACCAAAATCGGAAAACTTAATACTATTGCAATTCTTACTTTCCATATCAATTACTATATAGCTGGAATATTGAATGTATTTGAAGGAGGTTCACTCGATATTAGAGATAAATATAGCTTTGATCTTCCTCCCATCAAATCGCAGGAAGATTGGGAAAAACTGTTGGATAAAATGTGGAATGATGCAGAAAAGTTCGCTAACATAGTAGAACTTATGCCAGACAAAAAACTAGAAGAAGTGTTCGTAGATGAAAAATATGGAAGTTATAAAAGAAATATTAATGCAATGATTGAGCATAGCTACTATCATTTAGGACAGATTACTTTGATTAAGAAAATGGTATTGGAAGCAGATAAAAATTGATTAAAATACTACCAACAATACCTATAACCCTCCTTTTCTTGTTGGCGACTTTTGTTTTGGCCAAGTTTTATGCTTTCCTGTATTAGCATCTATAGGTAAAATACGTCTTTTGTTAGATGCTCTGTTTAAATCTTCGGAAGCCATATATGCTAATATTGCTGTTAAAATCGCATTGTTTCTTACATCGTCAAAAACAATTTTGTCGTAAGTATCACGATTAGTATGCCACGTATAATTATCATAAGACCAACTTAACGAACTTAATCTAAACCCTAATGCGCCAGTAGCTATAAATGAAGCATGGTCTGATCCGCCACCACTTGGTGAGCCCGGAAAATCAGTTTCAATATGTTGGGTAATCTCTTTTGGAACAGCATTTAGCCATCGTGTTAAGAACTCATAAGAATGCAAATAACCAGATCCTGAAATATTACTAACTCTACCTGTGCCATTATCCTGATTAAAAACAGCTTGTATGTTTTTTACAATTTTCGGATGGTCTTCTACAAATGCTCTTGAGCCATTTAAACCTTGTTCTTCACTTCCCCAATGTCCAGCCAAAATTGTTCGTTTAGGATTGGGATACATTTTATTTAAAATTCGCATCGCTTCCATCATAATAATTGTTCCAGTTCCATTATCGGTGGCTCCTGTTGCGCCATCCCAAGAATCTAAATGTGCCGAAAGGATAATATATTCGTCTGGTTTTTCGGTGCCTTTTATTTCTGCAATGGTATTAAATGTTGGATCTCTTCCTAATTTTTTAGATTTTGCAACAATATTAATTTTTGGTTTATCTCCATATTCTACCATTCTATAAAGCATGGTATAATCTTCTAATGCTAAACTAATTGTAGGAATATTTCGTGTTCTAGAACTAAACACTTTATTAACTCCAAAGCCCTTAGACCAGTAACTAGAAACAATGCCTGCTGCTCCTGCGTTTTCTAATATCCTTATACCTTCTTCATTAAATCGAGCTTCACTACGATTGTTAGAATACCCTATTCTGCTTAACATTATATTCCATGCTTGTTGATACTGGTCTCTATCTTCATTCATTTTAGCAAACGATTCTTCTGTGGCAAATTCTTCCCAATTATAATCTGGACGACCTATTGGTTGTTTCATAGAAATCATTACAAATTTTCCTTCTACATTATGCAACCATTCTTGAAATGAAGTACTGCCTGTAAATTCTGGAAACACTACCAATTCGGCAGTAATGCCTTTATTTGTCGTACTCGGACTCCAAGCAAGTTGTGTGCCTTCAAGCGATTGAACTCGTGGATAAACCATGTCTATATGTGTAATGCCACGTTCCCAACCACGCCATGTTCCCCATTCTTGGTTTTTAGCAGAAATATTCCACTTCGTATATTGTTTCACTGCCCAATCGTGAGCATTTTTCATTTGAGGCGTTCCTACCAATCTTGGACCAATAACATCTAAAAGTTCGTGAGCTAATCGTTTTAATTGAGAATTATCATTAGCCTCTTTTATAATATTTTCGACTATTGGATTTTGCTCTTGTGCACTAATTATATTACTACTTAACAATAATGCAACAAGACATAATTTGATGGCTTTTTTCATTTTAATACAATCTATTTAAAATTTATTGAAAGAATTTAATTTAGCCAACTAAAATAGCTAATTATTACAATAGAAAATGTTAATAGAGTTGTCTTTTTTGCGTTAAGGATGGAAGTGGCATCCTTTCTCTTGCTGAAACAAGTTCAGCCCGAGAAAGATATAACGTACAGCCTGACATGAGCAAAGCGAGTGTAACGCCCAACTACACAAAAAGTTACGTTGGACAAAACCCAAAAACTACAAATCGTATTTTATGCTAAACATGACATATCGTGGCTGAATAAAATACTCGCTTGTACTTGTAAACAATGTGTTTGTGCTATCCTGATTTAGAGATGCTGTGTCTAATAAATTGGTGACACCTAGTGTGTATTCCCACTTGCTATCCTTTTTTTGATACGCCAAACTTGCATCTAAAAAACTATAGTTATTTAAAGTTTCTACTTCATTTTTGTAGTTAAAATAAGAGTAATCTGCTCTAAAAGTAAAGCTTTTTAAAAGATAGGCATCAAAATTTATAAAGGGACTATTTGTAAAGAATTTTGAGCGTCCTCCACCTTGTTCGTATTCATTAATAGTAAGGTTGTAACCGATTTCTACATTTGGAGCATTTCTAAAATTTGTGCTTAAACGTGTTCGGTAAGATTGAGTAAATGATTCATTTACGCTTTGTTGGTTATTGACAAATTGGTTGAACTTTGAATAAGAAAAATTTCCACCAACCGAAGCTTTTATCTTTCCAAAAGTACGCTCAAAACGTCCACTAAATGACAAGCTCTCATCTGCAAAATTAGAATTGAATGGTGATGAGATACGATTGGTTGTTTGTATGTCTGGTTCTCCAGGAATAGGATTCGGAATTGTTAAAAAATTTGATTGCGATCTTATTTGATTTATGCGTTTGCTGTAGTTTAAAAAGGCATGTACGTTGGTGTAATTAAACATATTAAAACTGAAATAGCTTAAATTAAGATTGTGAGATAAGGATTCTTCTAAATTTCTGTTTCCTTGATACAATGCATTATAATTATTAAGCACACTACCTTCTGCTAACTGATTTATATCTGTAAAGCTGTTTTGCATGCGATATCTAAAGTTAAGGTTTTCGCTCTTTTTTAACTGAACTCTAGTATTAAAATCCGGGAGTAGTTTAAAAAAGTTGTCTTTAACTTCTGTTCCTAATTGTTGGTTTTTAACCGCATATGAGTGTACTGAAAAACCTTGAGTAAAAGTAAATATTCCTGCTTTTAATCTATAATGAAAGCCTAAATACACATCGCTAAAATTATATTTTACATTGTTTACAACATCTGTTTGAGCATTTTCTAACGTGAATTTACTACCATTATCTAGGATTTGAAATATTTCTGAATTGAATTTTTGTGAGCTTAATAATGCTCCCAAAGTAAAATTAATATTGCTTTTATTATTTAGCACATACCAATAATCTAATTTAGCATCCAGTTTATTTGTTTTTACGCGTTTGTCTTGAGCGATGTTAAATCCTGATTGATTAGTATCTAACCCCAAAATCCCATCAAACTGAAACTGGTTTGTTTGCTCTAAAGCGGCATTGTAAAAAGGATCTTCGTCTTGCCATAAGTGTTGTGCTTCAAAAGCAAAAATATTTTTGTCGTTTAATGTATAGTAATAGTTTAAGTTTTGATTTATACTAAAAGGGTTTTGTTCTTGAGTCTCGTCAATATTTGATAAGATGGAAGAATAGAAATCTTGAAATTCGTTTTGTTTTGAAACTCTTCCAAAAACATCATAATCTAAATGGTTATTACTATTTGGCTTGTAACTTGCGCTTAACTTAAATAATCCTAAATCGCTTTTTTGATGTGTATTACTTGTAGTAGTTTCATCTGGAAGCGTAGTAGTATTTTCAGATTGAATATATTGTCTTATACTGTTTTGTTGGATATCAGTTCGAGTACTTGAATAAATGGAAAAACCGCTTAAAGCCAAGGTTTTTTTAGGCGAATAGCTAAAGTTGGCTGCTCCAAATTTAGTGTCTATAGCTTTTGCTCTATTATTTTGGGTAGTTAAAAATCCCATGTCTCTAGAGGCTACATTAAAATTTGTTCCGCTATTGCTATGTATGCCTCGAAATCCTCCACTAAAATTAAAATAATCACGTCTTGTAAATGGCACTTCTCCAATATTATTCATATCTGTAATAATATTGATGCTATATTTTGGACTGTAATAAAACAGTTTTGGATGCACTAAATAACGTTCGTCAGCTCCAGCACCTGCTGTAACCTCGCCAAACCAGAAACTTTTTTTACCTTCCTTAAGTTTGATATTTATAGCAATTCTATCTTCATTGCTTCTAACACTTCGAAGTTGTCCTACATCATCATAATTTTTTAATACTTGAACTTTATCTATGGCATCTGCTGGAATATTTTTAGTTGCCAATTTGGTATCGCCATCAAAAAAATCTTTACCTTCTACCATGACCTTTTCAACTACTTTCCCTTCAACTTCAATTTCTCCATCATCATTTATATCAACTCCTGGAAGCCGTTTTAAAACATCTTCCAACTTTTTGTCTGTTTCTCTTTTAAAGGAATCGGCATTGTAAATTAAAGTATCTCCTTTTACCGAAACTGGCATTTCGTATGTAAGTTCCACTTCATCTAACATTGTATCATTTTGAAGTATGAAGTCTTTAATAATATCCGCATCTGTTGTATTAATAACTTCTTCAAAAGTTTTTTTACCAATGTAACTAACTTGAAGTTTGTAAGATGCGTTAGACTTTAAATTAAGTTTATATCGCCCTTTATCGTTGGTTATTCCGTAGGAATCCAATGCTTTTGTTTCCTGATTTATGGCTATTACATTGGCTAATTCTAAAGGATTACCTATGCTATCTTTTACAATACCTTCTACTTTAATTTGAGCAAAAGTTACACTTGCTATAAAGCATAGCATAATAGTAATAATATATTTCATGTATGTGTTTTTGATTGATTCGTTTTTTTAATAATAAAATTTAATGTCTAATCCGCATTCCTCCACGACCACGACCTCTGCCTCCAAACATTTCGCTCATTTCTTCCATCTTCTTTTTCATAATATCGTTATATTCTTGCTTGGTTACTTCTTTCCCTTTTGTTGGAGCTTTAATTTCGTCTTTCTCACTCGGATTCATAATAATTTTAGAACATAAAATGGTAGTTCTATCTGCACTTACTTCTAGAATTAAGCCTGGAAGTCCCCAATATTCCCCAGGACCTTGATTGATTGGAATTTGTGGCGTGTACCAAGCTGTAACTATAATTTCTTTAGGCACTTCTATCTCATCCATTACATCTTTAGTAGCCGTAGAATCTTGAGCTTTTTCATTATCTGAATCTTGGTTACGTCTTCTCATACTTCTAAAATCTAATTCGTCAACCTTTTTTACAGCAGTTGCTTTAAAGCACAGATACTTTCCTATTTGTTTTGTTTCGCTTTCCATTTTCCATTCCAATTTTGGTAAAGAGTCATTTATTAGAAATTGTTTACCAAAAAATTCCTGCTCTTGTAGAAGCTGATGCTCTTTTACATTTTTATATTGTTTGCCTCCAGTAAAACTTCCCATCATCATTCTAAAACCACCTCCTTGTCCAGGTGTTTCTAGCTTTTCCTCTTCTTTATAAATAGATTCTGTTTTATTAAAAGTTAATATATACGTCTTTTCGAACATGCTTTTCATACGTTCAGCAATCTGTTTTTTCATGTCTTCGCTCATTTCTCTACTTCCAAAATTTGACATATCAACTGCCGTTTTAGATTGATAAATTGCCTTACCTTGAAAATCTTGTTGAGCGTTTATAGAAAAAACAATAAAAAATATTAAACAGCTAACTATTGGTTTAGTGGAATTAGTTTTCATTATATTGAAGTCTTAAAGTTAAGTGTTAAAAATACGTTTTTAACACTAATTAAGACCATTGAAAAACCTGTTAGTTTAAGCTCCAAAAGTTAAAGTATTCTTAAAGTTATCCTTTAATTTTAATCTCTATACTATTTCCATCTCCACGATTATGTTCATAACGATCTTCCATTTCTTTCATTTTCTTTTCCATAATTGCATCAAACTTTTCTTGAGTGATTTTTTTTCCTTTAGTAGGTTCAGTTATTGAAATTTTATTTTTTGGATTTAGCACTATTTTGCTACATATTAGAGTTTGTCTTCCGTTGTTAACTTCAAGAATTAAGCCTGGAAGGCCGTGGTAATTTCCTGGTCCATTGTTTACAGGAATTTGAGGTGTATACCACGCAGTAATAGTTATTTCTTCCAT
>QMOV01000022.1 GCA_003650305.1 Bacteroidota bacterium
TAAGAAATAGAGTCTTGTAAGGGTTTATTTCTACTTTCAAACGCATCATCAGTATAAATATTTACCTCTTTAATTTTATATATTTTGAAAGGAACTAATACTACAGAATCTTCATTTCGAATAGTTCTATTTAATATTTGAATAAGATTATTTACTTTTTTTTGGGTTCCAATAGTATCATGCTCAAACCTTATATAATCTTGTGTAAAGTGGAATACTCCCGAATTTCTAAAATTATTCGTTAAACGCTCTCGTTCATCTGTAAAATCACTAACCTTATATTGATTCCCTTTTATTATTAATGCATCCTTTTTTGTTTTTTGATATAGTGAATCAATAATTGGTGAAGCAATATTATTTGCAATAGAATCTAAAATATAAGGTTCGCCAGTTGTTACATTGTAATCTATTGTAGCACGTTGATTGTCATTTCTTGTTGTTATTGAAGTCGTTTTAACATCAAACCAACCATTTGCAAAATAATAGCTATCTAATTTGTTTTTAGATTTTCGGGTTCTAAAAGTATCTACTATTACTGGAGCTTCTCCAGTTTTTCGCAACCAATTATTAAAACCAATTGTAGAGATTTCTAATCTATCTAATTGTTTTTTAGACAGTTTTTTTATAAGACGGTCTTTACGTTTTGGGTTCTTATTTAACCACACTTCAAAAAGAGAGTCTTTGTGTTCTCGCGCTAAATTATAGATATGTAAACGCAACGGAAAACCTAATAATTTACTGTTTGGTTTTTGATAAATAAGATTTGTAATCTCTTCAGAAGTAGTCTTTTTGTCATTGACAAATACTGAAGTTTGAGTTAATAAATGCTTGTTTTCTCCAACTCTTTTTACAACACTACAAGATGTAATAATTAATGCAATTAATATAATTAATGATATTTTTACTAGAGTTTGTTTCAACTAAAAATAAATAAGATTAGATTTACTGTCTAAAGAGTAATTATAGCTCAAAAGTACATTATTTAGATGTTAAGTAAAAGCGAAATAAAGCTAATAACAAGTTTAAAACAAAAAAAGTACCGTTTACAACATCAGCTGTTTGCAGCCGAAGGTAAGAAGATTATTTTAGAGCTATTAAAATCTAAATTGCAATTACATCAACTCTTTACAACTACGTTAGAATTTGATGTTCCAGATGTTTTACAAACAATAATCACACCAAAAGAATTAAATAGAATAAGTTTTTTAAAAACACCAAATACTGCATTAGCTGTTTTTAAAATTCCTAAACCACAACCTATTGATTTTAGCAAACTTATTGTAGCATTAGACGATGTACGAGATCCTGGAAATTTGGGAACCATTATTAGATTATGCGATTGGTTTGGTGTTACCGATTTGGTTTGTAATTTAGAAACTGTAGAATGCTATAACCCAAAAGTAATACAAGCTACAATGGGTTCTATTACTAGAGTTAATGTCTCTTATTTAAATTTAGAAAGTTTCTTGTCATCAAATAAAGCCTCACAAGTTTTTGGTGCTTTTATGGATGGAGAGAATATGTTTGAAATAAATTTACCTAGTTCAGGAATTTTGGTATTAGGAAATGAAGCCAACGGAATTTCAAAAGAAGTAGCATCTCAAATTACGCAACGTATTTCAATACCTAGATTTGGAGAATTACAAGCTACCGAAAGTTTAAATGTAGCTAATGCAGCTGCAATTTTGTTAAGCGAGTTTAAGAGGAGGACTGCTACTGAAACGTAAAGTTTATAAAAAAGCCTCTGGTTTTCATTGAGGTTATATTACTTGTCCAAGGGCTGTCTGGATCAAAATCTCTAACCAACTCATCATTTATTGCAAATACACCACGAATAGAAGGTGTAAATTTAAACCAAAACATGTAAAGATCTATACCAAGACCAAGTTCATAAAAGAACATATTTTTCTTCGTTCTAAATTGCCCTGTACTATTATCGTCTGAATTTTCTTGGTTACTCGACAAATTTAAAGCTGTAGAAAAACCACCAACAATAAAAGGTTTTATATTGTTAACACGCTTGGTCGATATTTTTAATAATAAGGGAAGATGTATGTAAGTAGAGCTCACTTCTCGTAATAAATCATTGTCGTTAAAAGCTTGTCCTTGAAAAAAACTGGAATGATAATGAAGCTCACGTTTAGATATGGTTAATCCTGGTTCTAATCTTAAATCTAAATACTCATTAATGCGTAAGTTACCTATTAAACCAACATTAAATCCAAAAGATTTTAGCACTTGAATATCTGCTAAATCTTGATTGTAATCAAAATTAAAATCGTAATTATTAAACCCTAAATAGTAACCCCAAGATAAAAGTGGTTTATCGAAGTTTTCATTATTTTTAATTTTCTCTTTGCTAAATAATTGTGCCGAAACTGATTGAAATGAAAAGAAAAAAGATAGTATTACAAATAGTTTTTTCATTACTATGGTTTTGCTGCTTTATAAATCGTAGCCACACCAAATGTTTGAGGTAAAGCTTTCGCATTAATAAACCCAATTTTATGTAAAATATTGTTGAGCGTTTCTCCATAAGGAAAAACAGAAGCAGATTCGCTTAAATAAGAATAGGCTACTTTATCTCTAGAAAACAATTTACCTATTATGGGCAAAATTTCTTTAGTGTAAAATTTATAACCTTGTTTAAAAGGTGTTTTTTTTGGTATAGAGGTTTCTAATATTACAAAGATTCCATTGGGTTTTAAAACTCGAAAAATTTCTGAAAGCCCTTTTTCTAAATTTTCAAAATTCCTAATCCCAAAAGCAACAGTTATAGCATCGAAAGTATTATCTTTAAATGGTAAATTTTCAGAATCTCCCAAAACCATTTCAATAGTATTTCCTAATTTTTTTTTAGCAATCTTTCGACTACCAACATCTAACATGCCTTCACTTATGTCCAATCCAATAATTTTTGAGGCTTTGGTTTTGGTGAGGTTTATTGCTAGATCTCCAGTTCCTGTAGCAATATCGAGAATGATATCAGGATGTTGTTTAGCAACTATAGCAACCACTTTTTTTCTCCATTTTACATCAATTCCAAAAGAAATCACTCTATTAAGACCATCGTATTCATTAGAAATGGCATCAAACATTTTTGTGACTTGTTCTTTTTTACTTAAGTCACTGTTTTTATAAGGTTTTACATTAGTGGACATTTAAGAATAGAAGCTATAAAATTATTTAGATTTTGTTATTTGTTGCAAAGAAATGGAATTCAACTACAAATCCCTAAAAATAAATTATATTTGCTGTATCTTTCATAATTAATATTTCAAATGAAGATTATTATTGCTGGCGCAGGGGAAGTCGGGTTTCATTTAGCAAAATTATTATCTTACGAATCTCAGGAAATAACTTTAATAGATACCAATAAGGAAAGTCTTACTTATGCCAATAATCGTTTAGATATTAAGGTAATTAAGGGAGATTCGACCTCTATTTCTAATTTAAAAGAGGCAAGAGTACACATTTCTGATCTACTGATAGCTGTTACTTCTTCAGAAACTGCAAATATTACAACCTGTGTTTTAGCAAAGCAATTAGGAGCAAAAAAGACAATTGCCAGAATTTCTAATACAGAGTTTATAGATCAAAAAAATGAACTTGGTTTTATTAAATTTGGGATAGACGAATTGATTTCTCCAGAATCTCTTGCAGCAGCCGAAATTAAACTACTGTTAAGTCAATCAGCATTTGATAATACTTATGAGTTTGAAAATGGCGCATTAACAATGCTAGGTTTAAACTTATCAAGAACCGCTTTATTTGTCGGAAAATCTGTTAAAGAAGCAGCAAAATTAATTCCTGAAATTCATTTTGTACCAATTGCTATACAGCGATATGGCACACAATATACTATTATTCCGCGTGGAGATACTATTTTTAAAGAAAGAGATCATGTGGTTTTTATAACTTCAAAAGGTGGAGACGAAGAATTATGTAAACTCACGGGAAAAGTTAAAACAGAAATTAAGAATGTTATGATTTTAGGTGGTGGGAGAATTGGTTCTAAAGCTGCTAAAGATTTAACGTGCAATAAGTTTAATGTTAAGCTTATTGAAAAAAATAAAGATCGCGCTCTAGAACTTGCTGACGATTTGCCTAATGCTCTTGTAATAAAAGGTGATGGCAGAAATGTAGATTTACTGGATGAAGAAAATATTAATGATATGGATGCATTTATTTCTGTAACAGGAAATTCCGAAACCAATATCATGTCCTGTTTAGTTGCAAAATCTAAAGGTGTTAGAAAAACTATTGCCTTAGTAGAGAATATGGATTATTTTGAATTGTCACATTCAATTGGCATTGACACTTTAATTAATAAAAAGCTTTTAGCTGCAAATAATATTTTTAGATATATACGAAAAGGTGAAGTTGTTGCATTAACAAAACTTAATAACATGAATACTGAGTTGCTTGAGTTTGTTGTTAAGCCAACTTCAAAAATCTGTAATAAGATAATTAGAGAATTAGATTTTCCTCGTTCAGCTATAATTGGAGGAGTTATCCGTAAAGAAAAAGGACTTATTGCATTAGGAGGTTTTAAGGTTGAAGCTGGTGATAGAATAGTAGTTTGTAGTTTACCACGTTCTCTTAAGAAAGTAGAATCTCTTTTCGATTAATAAGTATTAATGAAGCTTAATTACAAAATTATTTTTCACTTTTTAGGATTACTATTATTATGTAATGGAGGCTTCATGCTATTGTCTTCTTTAGTAAGTTTTCTATATAATGATGGTGTCACATTTCAATTATTTTTATCTGGGATTACAGTTTTATTATTAGGTGTTTCTGCTATGATTTTTACTAGAAACCATAAAAAAGAAATCAATAAACGAGAAGGATATATTGTGGTAACTTTTGGATGGATTGTTATGGCATTATCTGGAACCTTACCCTATTTTTTTACTGAAACCATTTCTAGTTTTACAGATGCATTTTTCGAAACCATGTCTGGTTATACTACAACAGGAGCATCAATTTTAAATGATATTGAAATAATACCAAAAGGAGTCCTGTTTTGGAGAAGTATGACGCAATGGATAGGTGGAATGGGAATTATTGTACTCGCAATAGCCATATTACCGCTTTTAGGTATTGGAGGTATGCAGCTTTTTGCTGCAGAAGCACCAGGACCAAATACAGATAAATTACATCCCAGAATTACAGATACTGCAAAACGCTTATGGTTTATTTATTTAGGATATACTATTGCTGAAACCATTTTACTAAATGTAGCAGGAATGTCTTTTTTTGATGCCATGAACCATTCTATGACTACCTTATCTACTGGAGGGTTTTCTACGAAAAATGCAAGTTTAGCATATTGGAATGGACTGCCAATAATTCAATACATAGTGATACTATTTATGTTTTTGGCAGGTACTAATTTTGTATTGAGTTATTTTGCTTTTAAAGGAAAATTGAAAAAAATAATTCTAGATGAAGAATTTAAATGGTATTTTAGATTAATTGCCATATTTACAGTAGTAGTGTCATTAGTCATATATTTTAGAGTAGATATAGCATTGTCTTCAATAGGTCATCCACAAGTTTTTGGTGAAGTAGAAAGTGCATTTAGACATGGATTATTTCAGGTATTATCAGTTTTAACTACAACAGGATTTGTTACTGCAGATTATACTTCATGGACTCCTTTTTTAGGTGTATTTTTCTTTTGTTTAATGTTTCTTGGTGGCTCTGCAGGTAGTACAGCAGGTGGTGTTAAGGTAGTTAGGCATTTGTTAATGATTAAAAATGGATTTTTAGAATTTAAAAGATCCTTACATCCAAATGCAATTTTGCCAGTTCGATACAATACCAAAACGGTTTCTGGAGATATTGTGTTTAATATATTAGCATTCTTTATCCTCTATTTACTTTCTTTTGTATTTGGTGCTTTAGGATTTTCGATGTTAGGTTTGGATTTTGAATCGGCTGTTGGAGTTGCAGCTTCAAGTCTAGGAAACATTGGACCAGCTTTAGGCGATTTTGGACCTGTTAATAATTATGTTGCATTGCCAAATATTGGTAAATTGTGGAGTAGTTTTTTAATGCTTATTGGTCGTTTAGAACTCTTTACTGTTTTAATATTATTAACGCCATTTTTCTGGAAAAATAGGTAGATTTTGTAATTGAATTGGTTATTACATTAGCTTAAACTTCCTTTAATTCTTTTTATAGCCTCAATAATTTGTTCTTGCGAAGCTGCATAAGAAATACGTATGCAATCTGGATTTCCAAAGGCATCACCTGTTACTGTAGCTACTAATGCGTGTTCTAATAAATATAAAGAAAAGTCTGTTGCATTATGTATGGTTTTGCCTCTAAAAGTTTTTCCGAAGTAAGAGGAAATATCTGGAAACACATAAAAAGCACCTTCAGGTATATTAGTTTTAAAGCCTTCTATATCTTTTAATAAATCGAGTATTAAATCACGACGAATTTTAAACTCATTTACCATGTATTTTACTTTTTCTGGCGAAGCTTCCATAGCAGTAATAACAGCACGTTGTGCAATACAATTTGCACCACTAGTTATTTGTCCTTGCATTTTGTTACAAGCACGAGCAATCCAAGCAGGAGCACCAATAAAACCAATACGCCAACCTGTCATTGCAAAGGCTTTTGACACACCATTTACAGTAATAGTTCTGTCGTATATATCTTCAAATTGAGCCATGCTTTCATGACCACCAACAAAATTGATATGCTCATAAATCTCATCAGAAACCACATAAATATCAGGATGGTTTTGTAAAACATCTGCCAAAGCTCTTAACTCGGTTTTGCTATACACAGAACCACTTGGATTACAAGGTGAGCTAAACCAAATCATTTTTGTTTTGGGTGTAATGGCAGCTTCTAATTGTTCCGGAGTCATTTTAAAATCAGTAGAAATAGATGTTTTTACTTCTACAGGAACACCTTCATTAAGTTTTACAATATCTGCATAACTTACCCAATATGGACAAGGTAGAATAACTTCATCACCTCTATTAAGCATCACAGCAGCAACATTTGCTAAAGATTGTTTCGCACCTGTGGAGACCACAATTTGAGGTAAAGTATAAGTGAGATTGTTATCACGTTTAAATTTAGTGATGATGGCTTCTTTTAATTCTACATAACCATCAACAGGAGTATAAGAATTATAACCATCTTTAATTGCCTGTATTGCAGCATCTTTAATAAAATCTGGAGTATTAAAATCGGGTTCGCCTAAACTTAAACCAATAATATCTTTTCCTTCTGTTCTTAACTCTCTTGCTTTAGCAGCCATTGCTAAAGTTGCAGACGTGGACATATTTAAAATTCTGTCTGAAAGGTGGTTCATTTAATATAATAATATTGTAATTAGAAAATAAAGTTAAGCCAAACTAGGTTTTTGTCCTAGTACTTTTAATTGATTGTAGTGTTCAGACAGAGCTTTCCAAAACGTTTTATATTCATTATAAGGTAAGCTGAATTCACGAGCGGTTTCTTTAACAATCTTTGCTATTTTTTTATAGTGAATATGACTAATATTTGAATATAAATGATGTTCTACCTGATGGTTTAAACCGCCAGTAAAAAATCCAACCAACCAGCTTTTAGGTGCAAAATTTGAAGTTGTAAATAACTGATGAATTGCCCAAGTATTTTTCATTCCTCCATCTTTATCTGGTAAAGGCATTTCTGTATTTGGCATAACATGAGCCAATTGAAAAACAACACTTAATATTAAACCTGCAGTATAATGCATAATAAAAAATCCTATGATTACTTTCCACCATGTAAAACCAAGAAATAATGGTAAGGCAATCCAAACGGAATAATAAATAATTTTGCTAATTATTAATTTGGTCCACTGTGTAGCAGGTTTAGGAAACTTGCCATAAGACAATTTTTTCTTTAAATATTGATACGATTGAATAAAATCGGTAGTAATAGCCCAATTTATAGTAAGTAAACCATAAAGGAAGAAAGAATAAAATTTTTGGTATTTATGAATTTTAAGCCATTTAGTGTGTTTTGAAAAACGAATAATTCTTCCAGCATCAATGTCTTCATCATAGCCTTGAATATTTGTGTATGTATGGTGTAACACATTATGCTGTACTTTCCAGTTATATACATTTCCAGCAAGTATATAAATGCTACTTCCCATGAGTTTATTTACCCATTTTTTACTCGAAAAAGCATCATGATTAGCATCGTGCATTACGTTCATGCCAACTCCTGCCATACCAACACCAATAGTTACAATTAACAGGATTTGTGCCCAAGAAGGTAAATCAAGAGTAAAGATTAGAATTAAAGGCGCAATAAATAATGCAAACATTACAATGGCTTTGGAGTAAAGTTTCCAATTCCCTGTTTTTTTAATTTTATTATCTTTAAAGTAGGCATTTACACGTTTGTTTAGTGTTCTGAAAAACTTCGCAGAATCTGTTCTCGAAAATGATAGCAGTTGCTTTGTCATGCGCTTAAGTTTATTTAGATTAACGAATAAAAATAAATTATTGTATAAGTTGTCAAAGATATATAATAAACAGACTTAACTTATAAAGTTTTCGTAAAATTATACACATAAATGTATATTTTTGTTGAAAATTTTAAAGTTTGATGGAGCTCATTTTAAAGTATTTTCCTAATCTTACTGAAGATCAAATCGATAAATTCAAGAAACTAGAATCGTTATATCAAGATTGGAATTTAAAAATTAACGTAGTGTCTCGTAAAGATATAGATGAGTTGTACTTGCGTCATGTATTACATTCGCTTGGGATTGCTAAAATTATAGAATTTGAAGCAGGAACAAAAGTATTAGATGTTGGTACAGGAGGAGGATTTCCTGGAATCCCATTAGCTATCCTGTTTACGGAGAGTAATTTTAATTTGGTAGATAGTATTGCTAAAAAGTTAATGGTCGTCGATAAGGTGGTAGATGGTTTGGGTTTAACCAATGTTAAAACCACACATTGTCGTGTTGAAGATATAAATGATAATTACGATTTTATTGTAAGTCGTGCTGTAGCTGCAATGCCAACATTTGTACATTGGGTAAAAGGAAAGATTACAAAAAAGCAAAACAATACACTTAAAAACGGAATTTTGTATTTAAAAGGAGGCGATTTAGCCGAAGAACTTCAAAATTATAAAAAAGCAGTGGTTTATAATTTAAGCGATTATTTTATTGAAGATTTTTTCGACACTAAAAAAGTGGTGCATTTACCTTTAAAATATAAGAAATAGTATTGAATTGTTTAATGTTTAAAGATAGTCAGTCTTAGTTGATTATATCAGTAGTTAAACGAATGTAGTTTATTTTAATTATAAAGACAACTCAAGTTTATGGAGTAATATTAACTAAAATACTTTCTCCAAAAATACTTTAATATTTTTTTGGTTAGTGTTTATTAATTCAGCTTTAGCATTGGCAATATCACGTGGTTTTTTGTCTTGGGATAATTTAAATTTACCTTCCCAATGGGTAATGGTTATCTCAAACATTTTAATATAATCTAAAGCACGTTCCATTTTTGTATTGTCTGGTTCTAAAATATAGTTGTGTTCAGGTTGTTCTAAAAATTTAGTCATTTTAATTAATGATTCTTTTAAAGCGTCTTTGCTTTCAATGGCTTTTACAGTGCCTTTAAGATGCACTTTAATATAATTCCAGGTTGGTAATTGTGTCGTGGTGTAAACACTTGGAGAGATATAACATTGTGGTCCAGAAAATATAATAGTAACATCGTTGTTGGCTCGAAATAATTCAGCTTGTGGATTAAATTTATCTATATGACCTATAAGTTTTCCATCTTTTCTATATACTAAAGGTAAATGTGTAATAAAAGGGTTGTTATCCTTTACTGAAATTACAGTTGCCAAAGGGTAAGTTTTAATCACTTCAATCATGTGATTAATGTCATTATCTTGATGATGTTTTGGTGGATATTTCAAAATAAAGTATGATTTTAAATTACCGATTTTTGATTTATAAAATTACAATATTTATCTTTAACCAATGCAAGAGAAACTACCCTCGTTTTCAATAAAAAATTGGTCGCAAGACGATCAGCCAAGAGAAAAATTACTTTATAAAGGTAAAGCAGTATTAAGTGACGCAGAATTGGTTGCCATTTTAATTGGTTCTGGGAATAGAGAAGAAAGTGCTGTGGCTTTATGTAAACGTATTTTGGCTAATGTAGATAATAATTTAAGTGAACTTGGGAAGATGTCTATTAAACAACTTATGGAATTTAAAGGTATTGGTAAGGCTAAAGCCATTACAATTATTTCAGCTTTAGAATTAGGAAGAAGACGAAGAGGTGAGGATGCTCTTAAGAAAAAGAAAATTACCTCAAGTGTTTCAGTTTTTGAGTTCATGCAACCTTTAATTGGTGAACTACCTCATGAAGAATTTTGGATAATTTATGTGAATAATTCAAATAAAGTTATCCAAAAAAACCAACTTAGTAAAGGAGGGATTACAGGAACTTTTGTCGATGTGCGTTTAGCATTAAAAAATGCTTTAGAAGTTGGTGCAACAGGAATTATTTTAGCTCATAATCATCCTTCAGGAGCATTAAAGCCAAGTACAGCAGATAAACAATTAACCCAAAAATTAAAAACTGCTGGAGAAAGTTTAGATATAAAAGTGTTGGATCATTTAATCATTACCGAAAAAGCATACTTTAGCTTTGCAGATGAAAACCTATTATAGGTTAAATCTCAAAAAACAAAATCCAAATTCCAAAACTTTATATTGGAAAAGTTCTTTATTTTGGAGTTTGGAATTTTAATATTGGAATTTACATTTTATAAATGCTATTAGTCTATACTCATAAAATAACACCTCGATTAAAATATACCTTCAAGCAAATTTGTACACGAATTTTACGAATTCCAGTATCGTTTACAACAACAATCGAAGAGTTTATTGCTCACGATAGTTTAAAAATATCTTACACAAGACAACCTTTAAGTAATGAATTGTTTATTCGTAGTCACGAATTATTATTTGAACAAGGATTATCAGACATTGAAATACACGTACAAGATTGGAACAATACAAAATGCTTTTTCAATACTGGAGAAAAGAGTGCTATTCCTTTCGATATTTTTGCAGCTTCATTTTATTTGTTAAGTAGATATGAAGAATATTTACCACATGTAAAAGACGAATATGGTCGATTTACTGCTAAAGATAGTTTAGCATTTAAGAATGAATTCTTAAAGCAACCAGTTGTAGATATTTGGGCTTATAAATTTAAAGCAGTATTGCAACAACGTTTTCCGAATTATAATTTTATTTCTCGTAGTTACAGTATTTGTCCAATTATTGATGTGCCAATGGCTTATTACTTTAAGCACAAAGGATTAATGCGAACAATTGGAGGTAATTTTGCTGATTTTTTAAAGTTTAAGTTTAAGCATTTATATCAGCGTTATTTAGTGATTTTCGGTTTTAAAAAAGATCCATATAATACGTTTAAATGGATTATTAATAAGCAGAAACAAATTAAGAACAAATTTTTAGTATTCTTTTTAATTGGTGATTATTCTACCTACGATAAAAATGTTAGTATTAACAAACGCGAGTTCGTGTCTTTAATAAAATCGGTTTCAGATTATTGTAGCGTTGGTTTAAAAGCTTCATATTTTGCGTTAGAAAATTTTAACACCTTAAAATTAGAAAAAGCTAATATGGAGTCCATTATTAATACAACTTTGGTAGCTTCAAGAAACTCGTTTTCTAAATTAAACTTACCTGCTAGTTATAGAAATCTTATCGATCTCGAAATTAAGGAAGACTATACTATGGGTTATGTAAACGAAATTGGCTTTAGAGCTGGGACTTGTACGTCTTTTTTGTTTTATGATATAGATTATGAAATACAAACACCATTAATGGTTAATTCCTATCATTTAATGGATTATGCCTTATTAAAAAATACCTCTTTATTAGATAAAAAAGAAACGCTTAAAAAGATTATTAATGAAATAAAACGAGTTAAAGGAACTTTTACTCCTGTATTTCATAATTATACATTTAGTAATGAAAAAAGGTGGCAAGGGTTTAAAGAGTTATTTACTTTAATTTTAGAATCTACTAATGAAGATTAATAATATATCTCATATTTTTTTCGATTTAGATCATACGCTTTGGGATTTTGATAAAAATTCAGCACTTACTTTCAAAAAAATATTCGAGCTTAATAGTATAGATGTCAATCGAGATGAATTTGTAAAAGTTTATGAACCTATAAACTTTCGGTATTGGAAGCTGTATAGAGAAGAAAAAATTGATAAAGCATCGTTGCGCTACGGAAGGCTTAATGATGCGTTTAATATGCTAAATTTTAAAATTAAAACCAGTATGATTTATAAACTTTCTAAAGATTATATTTCGTATTTATCAACTTTTAATCATTTGTTTGATGGTACTATAGAGATTTTAGAATATCTCCAAGTCAAATACAAACTCCATATTATTACCAACGGATTTAAAGAAGTACAACAGGGCAAATTAAATAATGCCAAAATTGATAAGTATTTTGTTACTGTTACAAATTCTGAAATGGTTGGCGTAAAAAAACCAAATCCTAAAATTTTTAAGCATGCGTTAAGTGTAGCTAAAGCTAGTCAAGAAAATAGTATAATGATAGGCGATAATTATGAAGCAGATATTTTAGGAGCTTTAGATTTTGGTTTAGATGCTATTTGTTTTAATTATCATAACGAAAGTCTTGCAAAAGAAGTAAAGCAGGTTGACAATCTTCTTCAATTAAAACAATATTTATAGCTATATTTACAATTCATATATTAAAATTTTGATTTTGAAAAAAACAGTTATTTCATTAATTCTTGCATTAGGATTTAGTGTTGTTTGTAATGCACAAACAAGTTTAAACGATTATAAGTATGTTATTGTAGAAAAACAGTTTCACTTTCAAAATGATGACAATGAATATAATTTAAATGAATTAACAAGGTTTTTATTTAAAAAGCATGGATTTAGACCTATTCTTACTAGTGATATATATCCTGATGATTTAAAATCAAATTATTGTTTAGCGTTAACTTCTGAAGTTATTGCTAAAGGAGCATTTACAACAAAAATCACTATTATATTAAAGGATTGCGATAATAATATTTTGTTTACTTGTGAGGGTAAAACAAAGGAAAAAGAATTTAAAAAAGCTTACAATATTGGTATTAGAAACGCCTTTGAACATCTTAAAAATATAAACTATAAGTATATTCCTAATGAAGATGTTATTGCTAAAGAAGATACCTCAAAAGATGAAATTGAAGAGCTTAAAGCAGAAATTAAAAGTTTAAAAACTGAACAAAGTAAAATTGTGCAAAAAGCAGATGAGGATAAAAAAGTTGTAAAAAATACTGCTGAAGAAAAACAAGTTGAAGCTGAACCAATAATTGGAGAGAAAGTACAAGTTCAAATTCAAGAGGATGTTAAGGCGGAAATAGAAAAAGTAGTAAAGTTAGATAAAGAAATTCCAACTTTGATTATTGAGAAAATAGAAGATATTGTTGTTCCGATTGTTGATCCAGAACATTTTATACATCAAGGATTGATAACATTAACATTAAATGCGCAAGAAATAAAAAGTGACCCTAATACGATTATTGGGTATCAATTAATTGATAGAGAATCCCAAAAAGTAATGGAGATATATTATTCAGGATTACCAGACCTTTTTATTGTAAAAGGAGAAGATGCCATTCTTTTTAAAAAAAATAAATTCTGGGTTTATATAAAAAATAATGATAGGGGAAATGATGGACGAGCTTATATTATTAAATTTTAAAACCTAACCTAACTTCTAATAATCGTATTTATCCTTCCACCGTTGCTTTAAATATTCACGTAAGCCATTTTCACGAGCGTTATTTCCAGGTTCATAAAGAGTTGTGTTTTTTATTTCGTCAGGTAAGAACTCATGTTCAGCAAAATTGCCTTCGTAATTATGTGCATATTGATAATCTTCTCCATAACCTAACTCTTTCATAAGTTTGGTTGGCGCATTTCGGAGTGATAAAGGAATACTTAAATCACCAGTTTCTTTTACTAATTGCTGTGCATCTTTTATGGCTTGATAAGAAGCATTACTCTTTGCAGAACATGCTAAATATGTTGCACATTGGCTTAAAATAATCCGTGATTCAGGATAACCAATAGTAGAAACAGCCTGAAATGTACTATTCGCAATAACCAAAGCCGTTGGGTTTGCATTACCAATATCTTCACTGGCAAGGATTAACATTCTACGAGCAATAAATTTTAAATCTTCGCCACCTTCTATCATTCTTGCTAACCAATATACAGCAGCATTTGGATCGCTTCCACGAATAGATTTTATAAAGGCAGAAATAATATCGTAATGTTGTTCACCAGTTTTATCATAACGAACTGTATTATTTTGAACTTTTTGTAACACAGCTTCATTTGTAATTGTAATTTCTTTTGAACCATCTGAATTTACTATGAGTTCAAAAATATTTAACAATTTTCTTGCATCTCCTCCAGAAAGATGCAGTAAAGCTTCAGTTTCTTTGAGGTTTATTTTCTTATTAGATAATTGCTCATCTTTTTCAATAGCACGCTTTAAAAGGGCTTCTAAATCTGTTTTATCAAAAGAATTTAAAATATAGACTTGACAACGAGACAACAAAGCTGGAATGACTTCAAAACTTGGATTTTCGGTTGTAGCACCAATTAAAGTTACCCAACCTTTTTCTACAGCTTGTAATAAAGAATCCTGTTGCGATTTGCTAAAACGATGAATTTCATCTATAAATAAAATAGGATTTTTTGTAGTAAATAAACCACCACTTTGTTTAGCTTTATTAATAATCTCACGAACAGCTGCAACACCAGAGTTAATGGCACTTAATGCATAAAATGGACGTTCAGATGTATTAGCAATAATATATGCAAGCGTTGTTTTACCAGTTCCAGGTGGCCCCCAAAATATCATAGACGGAATCAATCCTTGCTCAATGTGTTGGGTTAAAGCACCTTGTTTGCCAACTAAATGCGATTGACTTATAAACCCATCTAAAGATTTGGGTCTTAAACGTTCTGCTAGTGGTTCGTTCATAATGTAAAATTACTTTAAATTCCTGTGAAATTGAAGATTTAAGAAAACAAAACTATCAACAAGTATTTTCTGGTTAAAACAGGATTTAAATAAAAAAATCAAGACTTCTGATTAATGACAATTTTTCATAAATAGGGTATTTGGCTAGTTATTTGTAATGATTACTTAAATTTATAACATGAAAAACCAGGATCAATTTAGATTTTCTACAGGAGTAATTGGATATCCAATTTTGTTTGTACTCATTATTTGGATTGTTTTTTGGTTTGAAGTTCGTTTTGGATATAGTTTTAACTCATTTGGTGTTTATCCAAGAACTTTAACAGGTTTAAGAGGCATAATATTTAGCCCTTTTATTCATAGTGATATAGAGCATTTGTATAACAATACGATTCCTTTGTTTGTGCTATCTGTTGCGTTATTTTATTTCTATAGAAGAATCTCTTGGAAGATAATTTTTTATGGCATCTTGCTTTCAGGATTTTTTACATGGTGCATAGGTCGTCCAGCAAATCATATTGGAGCAAGTGGTCTAATTTATGTGCTCATGAGCTTTACATTGTTTAAGGGTATTTTTACAAAGCACTTTAGGCTAATTGCACTTTCACTTTTAATAGTTTTTCTTTACGGAAGTATGATTTGGTATGTATTTCCTGTTAAAGAGAATATATCTTGGGAAGGACATTTGTCTGGACTTATTGTAGGATTAATTTTTGCTTTAGTTTTTAGAAAATCGATTGTTAAACCCAAAAGATATGCTTGGGAACATGAAGATTATAACGAACAAAACGATCCTTTTTTAAAGCATTTTGATGCAGATGGAAATTTCGTTGAAAACATTGAAGAAAATGGTGAAGACGAAAAAGTGTCTTCAAAGATAACTTACCATTATAAGCAAGATAAAAAGAATTAAAGCCGTTGCCTTACTGCTTCGTATAAAAATGCACCACAAGCAACCGAAACATTTAACGAACCTATTTCCCCATACAATGGTAATTTAGCTCTGTTATCGGCTAATTTAATAATAGAAGGCGAAATACCTTTGCCTTCCGATCCCATAATTATTGCACAAGGTTCTGCAAATGAAACATCATAAATAGTATCTTCTGTTTTTTCGGTAGCTGCTATAACTTTTATACCTGAAGCTTGTAGATGAAACATAGCATCTTTTATATGATCTACTTTACAAATAGGAACTATAAAAACAGCTCCTGCACTAGTCTTAACAGTATCGCCATTAATTGGAGCAGCACCTTTTTTTTGAATAATTATGCCATCAACTCCTGTGCATTCTGCGGTTCTAATAATAGCACCAAAGTTTCTTACATCACTTATTTGATCTAAAAGTAAAAATAAAGGTGTTTTTCCAGACTCTATTACACTTGTAACTAAATCTTCTAAATCATAAAATTCTATAGGAGAAATTTGTGCAACAGCACCTTGATGATTCTTATCTGTAAGTCTGTTAAGCTTTTCTACAGGGACATAAGAAACATTTATAGATTGCCTTCTAATAAGACTTTCAAGTTCGTTAAATAGTTCTCCTCTTAATCCCTTTTGCAAAAAAACTTTGTCGATGGTTTTATTAGAGTTAATGGCTTCTATTACTGAACGTAAGCCGAATATCTTGGTGTTGTTTTGCATATTAAAAGTTTAGGTTTACTTCAAACATCTCAACAGCACTATTATTGCATCCTACTATAATAAATGTTTTTTCGTTTTGTTTTATAATTTCTACCGATTTTGCATTACCATTAATATAAAAACCAGAAGTTTCAGGTCCAATAACTTTGTAGCTATCTTGTCCATTAGATAGTAAAATAAGCCCGAAAGGATTATCAAGACGTGGTGTTTCAACTTCAGTATTGTAAATATTTCCTATCACTATTAGATCTTCAAAACCATCATTATTAAAATCATACGATGCTGCATCTAAAATCGGCATAGTTTGTACAATATTTGGTAATTCGATTTTATTAAATGTACCATCACCATTGTTAATTAATACTATCGATTTAAATTGATTAGCTTCACGTTGGTAAGCCGTAAGTATTTTGTCGCCATATATATCTTCTAAAGTAGAGTGGGCAAATTCATTAAAAGTTGGTATCTTTTTAGCGATGAAAGGCATTTGTTGAGTAGAACACTCTTTACCTCTTACTGGGACAAAATAGTTGTTAAATAGTTGACTTAATACCACATCATGAGTATGATTATTGTCTAAATCATCAGCATAAACACGTAGTGGTTTTTGTTTAGAAACCTTAAACTTAATGTTCTTACCAATATTTCCAACAAGGTAATCTTTATAGCCATCATTATTGATATCAGTTTCAGTAACATTAAACCACCAACCTTTTTCATCATCTAATTTACTTTTAGAAGAAACATCTATAAAGGTTCCATTAATATTTTGAAATAGGCCAATATGTGTCCATTCACCAACTGCAATAAAATCTTGCCATCCATCATTGTTAAAATCGGTTGTTATAACTTTGTTTACCATTCCAAAATCTTCAAAATCTGGAGCAATATTACCTGTAACATTTTTAAATACGCCGTTATTATTTTCGTAAATTATTGAGGGTTCATGTAAAGGATATTTTTGAGGTTTAATTCTATTACCAACTATAAGGTCATAATCACCATCTTTATCATAATCAATTTTTGTAACTGTTTTACCACTTATAGTATAACTATCAATTTCTTGAGAGTTGGCTTTAGAAAAATTACCACTACCATCATTTATGTAAATTCTGTCTTTTAGTTTATTTGAGCGTTCATTGAATTCACTTCCACCACTAACGACATATAAATCGTTATCATTATCGTTATCAATATCAATAAAAACACTTTCCATATCTTCATGGTTAGCATCATTATTAAACACATTATTTAGCATTGGTTTAAAGCCATTATCTGTTTGAATATAAAGTTGACCAGATTGACCAAGAGCACCACCAATAAAAATATCTTCTATATTATCACCATTAACATCGCCTTTAGCTATAAAAGGACCTAAAGTTGATTGTTTGTATGGCAAAAGCACTTCTTTTGCAAAATCATTAAATATATTTTCTTGATGAATGAAGTTAATTTGATTAGTTTTTTTAAACCAAAAATCATTTTCTTTTGGATTAATATCTAATTTATTAGCTTCAGTTTCTTTGAGTGTTAGTGTTTGGTTTGCTTTAACATTAAAAAACACTTGACTCTTTCCTGAAGGCCAAATAACTTTAAGAGTATCAATAAGATTTGAGTTTCCTAATCCAAAATGAATAGTATTATCAACAGCAGAAAGATAACCTCTTACACGTTTTGATTCTTTGGTTTTTGTTTTACCATCGAATGTTACTTTCACTTTAGCAAAACTTTCTGAAAGTATTCCTTGAGGATTAACCTTTAAAAAATTTCCAATCTTATTTTCAGTGGTCATATTTTTAAATAAAAAAGCCTCTTCGTCCATATTGTTTACCACTAAATCTAAATCTCCATCATTATCTAAATCGGAATAAGCTGCACCATTAGAAAATGATGGTTGGTTAAGATCGGATAGTGCTGTTACATTTTCAAAATTTAAATCTCCATTATTTTTATATAAAATATTTGGAAGTTTTTCAGAAGGTAATCCATTGTATATCTGACTCTTAACGCTTAGCGGAATATTTCCCCTATATTGCTGCTTTACTCTAGCCACTTTCATACGTGAGTCATTGTCTAGGGCATATCTTCTATAACCGTTTGTAACATAAATATCCTCGTGAGTATCATGATCTGTGTCAAAGATTAAAGCCGCCCAACTCCAATCAGTTTTTAACATTCCAGTTAGGGATGCTATATTATGAAAGATATTGTTTCCAACATTTAATTGAACCGAATTGAACATATATTGGTAATGAAGACTTAAATCATCAGTCAATAAATTAAATTCTGGAACGTTCATGGAAGCCATTAATGTTTTAGAGCGTATATGATCGCTTGATGCCATATCCAAAACAAAAATATCTTTTAAATTATCATTATTTATATCCGCAATATCGAGACCCATTCCGTAAAATGAGATTTGATTAGTTGTAGACTTTATTTGATCTGTAAAGGTTCCGTTTCTGTTATTTATATACATTGCATCTGGCACATAATAATCGTTAGCAATGTAAATATCTAACCAATTGTCATTATTAATATCACTAACACATAGACCTAAACCAAAAGTAGGTTTAAGTAATCCTGCCTTTTCAGTTATATCAATAAATATTCCATTTCTATTTTCATAAAAGTGACTGCTATTTTGTTTAAGTTTGTTTTTATCACTTAATATTTTATAAAAATTACTAGGATCTATGCCATAGTAATTATTTTCATTCATTACTACACAATCAAGATCCCCATCTTTATCATAATCAAAAAAAGCTGTTTGAGTACTTATACCTGTATCATCTAAACCATAACTTGAAGATTCTTCTTTAAAAGTTGAGTTTTTTTGATTAATAAACAGGAGATTTTTTCTATTAGATGTTTCATGAGGACCACCTTGAGAAACATAAATATCCATCCACCCATCTTTATTTATATCTACGAAAGTTACACCATTTGACCAGTTTTTATTAGTGTTTATTCCAGCTTTATCTGTTACATCTTCAAATGTTAAATTACCCTTATTTAAATATAGTTTGTTTGGCACTTGATTGCCACAAAAAAAGATATCTTTTAAGCCATCATTGTTTATATCTTCAATTCCTACTCCAGCACCATTATAAAAGTAATCATAATCAAAAAGGTTGTATTTAGATGCTAAATCATGAATAATGTCATTACTAAAAGTTATGCCACTTTTCTCAGAAGTAATTTTAATAAAATTAGGTTGAGAAGTATTTTTAGAGTTTATTTCAGTATTCCTATGTTGAATATTAGATTCGTTTTTGTTATCTTTTTTACAAGAATTAAAATATATTATAATTAAAAGCGAAGTAAAAATTATTTTACTCTTTGACATAATAATTTAGGATTAGAAGATTAATGCAAAAATAAAAAATCATCTCATAAGTCGAATGAAATAGTCGTGTATATTTATAAACTTTAAGTTTTAACTGAAGAGTTATTTTAAACTAATAATTTATAATTTAATAATTTTTTTTATACTATATTTTCCGTTGGCATATAGTTTCAAAATATACAAACTGGATTTTAAATTGCTTAAGTTAATTTGGTTTTGATTATTAGAGGCTTTTACTAAATTACCGAATAAATCAAATACTTCTATTTTTGAAATTTTTACACGTCTATTTATAAATAATAAATCATTTACTGGATTAGGATATACTGATATTTCATTAAAATTATTATCAGTGACATTTAATATACTACATTGAGCCAAATCAGGATTTAATTCAATTGGTAATCCTGGAGTTAAATCTCTGCCATTAAAAGCAGGATAATTTAAAGCATATTTATGCGCTCTAAAAACATTGTTAACAACAAATTGCGGATCGTCACCTTGACTCAATATAGATGAAGGTCCAATAGGGTTAATGTATCTCCAAACAATATTTTCGCTAGCATCTATTTCAAAAAAGTGACCCGATGTACCTTCACAAATAAGCATGTTCCCATTAGGTAATCTTTGTGCTCCAGAAAGTATTGGGGAATAAAAGTCTGTATTAACTGGTGATGTATAAGTATATTCAGGGCTTGCAGGACCATAAGCTGTATTTGCCGTATATGTATAAACGCCTGGAGCACTTGTAGGAGGCACTAATATATCTATTTGAGAAAAACTGGGTGTTCTAATTATCCCATTATTATAGATAATAATTTTCCCTGCATCTGTAAGTCCATCAGGAATCCAATGTGGATAATGCTGACCAAATAGCTTTTGGTCTAAACTTGTGCCTTGTCCATAAGCCAATGGGTTTCCCCAGCGATATAACAAATCACCTCCTTTACCATAGGTTCCTCCAGAACCTGTTGCAGCTTCTGCTGTAGTTGTGGAATGATCTATAATATAAAACTCATTTAAAAATCTAGCACTTACTAAAATTTGATCTAATTGTGCATTGTATTGTGCAGAATTCATATGTAGCCAATTAGCTTTTCCATCAACACCCGAAAAGCCAAGATAATTTATATCTAATAACTGTGGATTGTCTTCAATGACTCCAAAATTATCTTTAGTATTATCGAAATCCTGAATTAAATGATCTTTAATATCCCATTGCCAAACAATGTTTGCTGTATTGTTATTAACACCATCAATAATAGGTTGTAGTTCGACTAATTGTTCATTATATAATTGTCCATCGATTAACTTTGAAGGGTCTCTACCCATTTGAATAGCCTCAGTATCTGTTAGAATAGTAGCTGCTATCATTAATACATTTCCATTAGGCATTGGGTAAATATCGTGATGTTGCGCTACCAAATTTGTCGAATAATCATATTCCCATAATAAATTACCATCCCAATCAAATAATTCTATTCGACCTCCAATACCAGGAATGGCAATATTACCTGGGTTTGGTAAAACTGCAGCTCTTAATAAATTTCCATTTTCTAAAAGATAAACAGATTTTCCTGGGTTATAGGCACTGGTCCATTGGTTAATTACTTCTCCACAATTATTTATTAAATAGGTTTCTTCATGTATGGTAAAAAGAGTATAACCATTAAAGGAATCTGCTGTATTTAAAAGGACACCAACAGTATTTTGGGCTAAAAGCGAAATAGAAAAAATTAATGAAAACAGTAAGGTTTTGCAGTGTTTTAGTTTCATCTTTTTAAAATGTTCATTTAACTAATTGCCAAAGTTATTTAATACAAAATTAATACAGCTATTTTAGATTAAAATTTATGAAAAATTTTAATGTTTAGTAAAAAAAAAAGAGCTTTATTAATAAAGCTCTTTTTTAATTTAATATAAATATACTCTTTGTTTTAATTTGCACAAAGTGTTACAGGAAGTAAACCTGGAGACGGAGAAGGTCCAAAGTCACCTAATAAATCTCCATTAGGAGCATATATTTGGAAAACTACTTCACTAGGCCAATCTCCTGCTACATATTCCCATGTAGTTTCTACAGTTCCATTAGGGATAGTGATAAAATCGGTTTTAGCAGACCACAATGGGTCTCCTACGTTACCAATTGGTCCATCCCAATAACTATCAATACTTACAGCATTAGGAACGCCATCAATGTTTGCTACTACTTCAGATCCTTGCCAACCATCACCATAAAGATCTTGCATATCAACTTGATAAGTTCCAGCTTGAGGAGAACATAAAATTAACGCATTGTAAGCAAAAGGAGAAGAAAAGAAGCCACCAGTAATAATACTAGCTGCACTATCTGCTCCATATATTCTACCATCAGTTAATTCAAGTCTTAATTCAAAGACAAAAAGATCTCCTGGCGAGTGATCTGCTGAAGTTAATCCCATCGCTGCTTCTGCTTCAGCAAAAGTTACAGCAATAGTAACTCTTGGCAAACCATGAGGTGTATTGGTTGAAAATTCAGACGCATCAATTGTTTTAACAAACATATCAGCAGCAACTGTTGTACCATTAGCAGGGGTAAGGTCTCTAATAGATACAAATACACCTACACTTGCTAGTAAAGCACCATCTTCTCCATCTTGTTCTTCAACACTTACAGACCAAAAAGAAGAAGGGTCACTTGAGTTTAATGTATTACTTATAACTTCAAGTGTTCTTAAAACAGCACCTACCTCATAATCGAATACATCATCAATTGTATTACTGCTATCACTACAAGAATTGAAAGAAACAACTATTGCTAATGACAATAAAAATTTAATTATATTTTTCATAATTATTTTGTTTAGTATTATTAATTTGAAGGATTAGTAACTCCTTGATCCCAAAATGCTCTCGTATTTAGGTCTGATTTTTGTTCAATACTAGGATTAGTACTAATCTCATTACCTGGATATAAAAAGGTTCTAGGAAATAAACCTGGATTAGGTTCAATATTTCTAGTTAATGTTCTAGGATATCCAGTTCTTCTTATAAAGTTATAAGCATCAGCTGAACCACCATACATAGCTACGAAATATTGTTCTCCTAAAATGTCCATTCTATCTTTATCAACAGGAAAACCATTTGCATCCAATGGAGAACCAGGTGCAGGTGCAGCATTAAAATCGGCTACTACATCTGAAATAAAATCAGCAACTGTTCCTGCATCAGGAGCTTGAGACATATCTGCACTAGCATCTAAAGATCCAAATGACATTACTTTAGCAATAGATTTTGTCATACCTGCTTCAAGGTAAGTAGCTGCTGGACCAATAAAGCCTAATTGTAAGTTAGCTTCGGCTTTCATGAAATCTACATAAGAAGCTAACATAATTGGTTCTATTCCGGCACCAGCACCACCATTACCTAAACCAACTTGTTGACCAAATGTGGCAGTAGGAGAATCTCCTACATAAGGGAATGCATCAGCTCTCCAATCAAAACTGCCTCCAGTAGGATAAACACCTACAGCAGTTCTAGTAAAGTTATCTGGTGGAATACCTTCATCATTGCCATGCATTCTTCCCCAATAGCCTAGATGTAGTGAACACCATATAGCTTCGTCTGGGGTAAACTGTAAATGTAATGGTATAGCTTGTAAAGAACATTGTAAAGTTTCTCCATTATCAGCACCATTAGATATGTAAATAACTCCTGGAGGTCCGAATAAACCTAACACATCTTCAAATAAGGCATAGTTACCAGGAGATACCCAACTTTGTCTATAAAAATAATAACGTCTTCTTGGATCTGTATTTGATGATAAGTCTCCAAAATCACCAACCATAAGATCGATTAACCAATGCGATTGGTAAATGTTTGCTCCATCTGATCTATAATCAGAATTGTAATCTGGATGACGAGTGTCTGGTGATAGTTGTTGGGTTCCATATGGGAATTCGAAATCATCATCACTACTATCAATTACATTGGTTGCATTTATTACAGATGAATAATTACCAACTGTTAAATCAGCACGCATTTTAATAGTGTTTGCTAATTTTACCCATTTAGCAGAATCGCCACCGTAATAAAAGTCAAGTGCACTACCTGCAGATGGATTACTTGCTAAAAGAGTTTTAGCCTCATCTAGCATCACTAATGCAACATTATAAACAGATTGACCATCATCTACAATTGGTGAAGGAAATTCTGATGGGTTATTTGCTTCTGACCAAGGGATATCACCTAAAAAGTCTACAAGTTGCATTAAATTATGTGCTTGCATTATTTTGGAAATACCTATGTGGAAAGAAAGATCTATATCAGGGTTTGCATCATTTAAAGCTTCAATAGCAGCTAAATTTACAACCATACCTCTTACTCCATCATTACTATAAAACCTTGTCCATACACCATTTAATACAGCATCATTTAAATTCTCTAGATAATTTCTTCCAAAGAAGTAATCAATTCTAGATAACTGTCCGCTATTGTCATTAAAAGTTATTTGATTAGCTCTATAGGCTAACTGAATTGAATTTAACAGCAAATCTGGATTTGCTTGATCATCAGACAGCGAGTTTGGACTAGCAAGGTTTTCTAGCTCCAATGTTTCACAAGAGTAAAACATTGTACTAGATGCAATGATAGTCATTAATAAAAATTTATATATTTTTTTCATAATATTTGTTTATTTTATAAATAAGATGCAAAACTTATAAAAAGGTTGCGTCATATTTAAATTTTTTAATAATTAAAATGATGCTTTAATACTTAAACCAAATCTTTTAGAACTAGGACCATTTAAGTAATCAAAACCTCTACCATTACCAATACCAACACCAGCAACATTCGGATCGAAGTTTGATCGATCAGGAGTGTTATACGCATCATACCATAAATTGAAACCACTAGCAGTAACAGATAATGATCCAAATGGAGTTTTTTCTAAAAGTTTTTCAGGGAATGAGTATCCAAAAGAAATTTCTTGTAAACGTATCACAGATGCGTCATAAACTGTTAATTCTTTAGGTCCAAATAAAACATTACTAAAATAATAATTTGAGTTATTAATTTGTAAATTATTAGGCTCACCTGTAGAATCTAAAACTCCAGGAAGAATAAAAGTATTCTTTCTATCTGTTACAATTAAACCACGACCTAATAAAGTGGCAACTGTAGCTGAAGCTATATCACCACCTTTAGTATGACTTATTTGAAAACCTAAATTAAAGTTTTTGAATGTTAAATTGTTCATAAAGTTCATTACATAATCAGGGTTAGGATCACCAATAATTGGAGTAATTGATCTACCATCAGGTAAAATTATGTTATCTTCAGTTCTATAATTACCATTACTAAGAACTAAATAATTACCACTAGCATCTCTTGCAATTCTGCTTCCAACAATTACACCTAATTGTTCACCTCTAATAGCTGCATTAGCACCTAAAAAAGCAGCAGTAGATCCAGCAAATAATATTTGATCATCGGTTTGCTCAGTAACAATTTGTTCACTTTTCGTAAAGTTAACACGAGAATTCCAATTAAATCCATCACCTCCATTTTTAAATATGTCAAAACTTAAATCGACTTCCCAACCATCACCTTCAACTTTACCAATATTACTTTGAGTATTAGTAAACCCTGTTGAAGGAGGTAATGGTTTAAATACGATTAAATCTTTTGTAGTTCTATCATAGTAAGATAAACTAAGGTTAATTCTATTATCCCAAATTCTTGCATCAAAACCAATTTCAAACTCACTCATGAGTTCAGGTTTTAAGTCAGGATTAGCTTGAAAATTATTTATTGTATTTTCAGTAACACCTCCAAAAGCTCCACCATTATTAAGAGTTGATTGATCAACAGTATTAATTGTTGGATATCCAGTTGGGAAACCAGCAGACTGTCCTATACCAGCTCTAATTTTTAGGTAGTTAAGCCCATTTGTTGATTTTAAACCATCAAAGGCAGCAGTTGGTAAAAATGATGCACTTATACTTGGGTAAAATTGATTATTATTTTCTGTAGGTAAATTAGATACCCAGTCATTTCTAGCAGAAAGTGTAAGGAAAGCAAATTCAGAAAAATCTATAGCTGCTTCACCAAACACACCTATAGTATTTTGTACTGAAAGAAAATGAATAGGAGTTTGTACGTTATAGTTAAAGTGTCTTAATACACCAAACGCTATCTGACCAGTACTGGAAACACCTTGTTGATCAAATGTTCTTTGACCAGAAGTTCCTCCTACAACAAATGTTAAACCAATATCTTCAGTCAAATCATAGCTACCATTAATAGCTGCATAGTGATTCCAAATCGTTACATTATTATCCCAAGTATTTAAAAACCCAAAAATTGCAGCATTAAAGTTTACACCATTTTTGTTAGAGAAAGATGTATTTCTTTCATTATATGAGTCAAGACCTGCACGATATGTAACGTTTAAGTTATCATTAAAATCGTAAGTTAATGATGCCGTTCCAAATACTCTATTAGTTTTTTGATCATTTCCAGCATTTTTAACCGACCATCTTGGATTAATAATATCATTACCATTACGATAGTAAATACTCCCACCATTTTCAGGCAGTTCAAATGGTAACCCCATTAAATTAACGTTTCTTGGTGTGAAGAAAACATTACCAAAAGTAGACCATCCTAATGTACCATTACCTCTACTTGCAGCAACTGGTGGAGATGTTACAATATTTCTAGAATAGTTTAATGATGCATTAACCGTAAATTTATTACTTAATTTTGCGCGACCACCAACAGACAATGTATTTCTCAATATACTGTTTCCAGGAGTAAAACCTGTTTCATCTAGGTGTCCGTAATTCAAATTATAACTAATGTCTCCATCGGTTGAAGCTCCTCTAATGTTTAGAGAAGTATTACTTATACCACCTGACCTAAAGAAGTTTTCAACACTATTGTAAGGTCTCCAGTCATAACGTTGACCAGTAAACTCGTCATTAAGGATATTATTTCCACCTAAAAAGTTATTTAAAAAAGCTCCAGATCCATAAGGGTGTTCAACAGTACCATCTGCTTGGATAATACCTGCAGGGTCATTCAAATAACCATCTACACCTTCAGCAGTAAATGAAGGTCCCCAGTTACTAAAGAACCAGCCAAAAGATTGATCGAAACCACCACCATATTGATCTTGATAATCAGGTAATGAAGCAATTTCATTTACAAAGTAAGATTGATTAACAGTAATTTCTGTTTTTTTAGGTCCAGCACCTGCACCAGATCCCGATTTAGTTGTAATTACAATCACACCATTTCTACCTTCAGCACCATAAAGAGTTGCAGCTGCAAGACCTTTAAGTACATTTATACTTTCAATATTGTTTGGATCTAAATCTAAAAACCTACTTGATCCAACATTACCATTAAGGAAGTTGCCTTGCGCATTAGTATCACTACTGAATGCAACACCGTCTACAACAAACAATGCTTGGTTACTACCATTAATAGATGAATAACCTCTAATTACTACATTTGTACCAGAACCTGAGGTTCCGCTTTGAGATGTAATTTGTACACCAGAAGCCTTACCAGATAAAACTCTAGCAATATCACCTTCAGCTCTTTGTTCAATATCTTCAGATTTCACTTCACTTACTGCATAACCAAGAGCTTTCTTTTCTCTTTTAATACCTTGTGCAGTTACAATTACTTCCTCAAGAACTGTTGCATCTTCTTGCATCGTAACATTGATTGTGTTTGCAGCTCCAACTGTTTGTTCTACAGTTACAAATCCTACATAAGAAAAGGTTAAAACACTACCCACACTTGCATTGATGTTATAAATACCATCAAAATCTGTTTGGGTACCAGTAGTTGTACCTTTTACAATAATATTAACTCCAGGAAGCGGTTGTCCAGAATTATCCGAAACTGTTCCCGAAATTGTTTTTTCCTGTGCAAAAGTAAATTGCACAACAAACGCCAGTAATAGCGTTAAAATTCCACTAAACTTTGTTTTCATTTTATGATTTATTTGAATTAGTCTATGCCAAAAATCATAATAAAAAGTTAATAAAACAATAATTATTGGTTAAAATTTTGATTTTTTTTAAAAAAGGTCTCTTTTAAAACACAAGTTCAAGCTAGAATATAGTACTCAAACTAAGGTGAATTTTTGAGTCTGAAAGCTTGAATTTTTGATTTTTTGACTTACCATTTGCATAATTAAATTTCAATAATCCTGCTTTTGTATTAATGCCAAAACCAAGACCAAATGCAAAAAGTTTTTCTTTAGTTTTTGTAATCTCATTTTCAAAATATGTAGCATCAAAAATTGTGTGTATATAAATGTTGTTGTTAAGTTGATATCGATATTCTGTATTCAATACACTATATAATGAAGCGATTAAGCTGTTTTCTTCGAAGCCTCGTATGGATTTAATACCTCCAAATCTAACAAGCTCATTAGTTAAAAAATTATCAGAATTTATTCCTGCGCCATTTATTCTTAAATAAATACTGTTTTTAGTATTTAAATTAAAAATTTTGAATGTGTTGAAATTAAAAAGCATTTGCTTTTCAGAAGTGCTTTCAAAATTTCTATTACCTAAACCAATTCTAAAGGCGAACACAAAATTTATAGGGAATAATAAATTGTATTTTTGAATTTTTATATACTCATAATTTAAGTTATAAAATACAGAATTATAGTCTTGAATAGTTTCAGTTAAATTATCATCTAATAAATTATTAGATTGAATCCCTTCAATACCTAAGCCTATTTTTTGTTTGTCATTAATTTGATAAAATAAATTTGCAGATTGATTTACAGTTGTGAAAGTTGAATCTTTCTTAAATATGTTTAAAGCAAATTCGGTTCCTATAGCTGAACCAAAAATATAAGGCAAGTTAAAATTTACCTCAAAAGTTTTTTGTTCATTTTCATCACTTTTATAAACCAAGTTAAAAGACTCGCCATAATTAAGATTGTTAATGAGGTTTAAATTAAGGTAGCCATCAAATTCAATTTTATTGGTAGTTTCGTTTGTGCCAAAACCAAGAAAGCCATCAAAGTTGTTACTTTTAGTTTTTTCTAAATACAAATAAACAGTTGTTGAATCTTTTGTAAAGAGAATTTCTGGAGGTTTTATTTGACTAGCAAAAGGCAACGAATTTAACGCTTCTGTTTTGTCTTTTATATAATTTAAGCTGAAAGCGTCTTTATTTCTAATTTTTAAAAAATGTTTTAAATAAGATTTAGGAAAGTTCTCATAACCCTTAACTATAATATTATCTATACTTCTTTTTTTATCTTCAGAAATTATGAGTTCTGCTTGTATGTTAGTGTCATCTTTCTTTTTTAGGTTTACGAGCTTAAGTGAAGCAAAGGGTTGACCATCATCAACAATTTTAGAATTAATATAATTAAGGATGTCTTCAGTTTTTAAAATTGTAGTTATAAAATATTCAGTAGTAACCTTGTCAGAAATAGATTCTAATATCTCTTTAGAAAACAGATTTTTATCATAGTATATATATATGGTGTAATATTTTTTATTTAAGCTGAATTTTGCCACATATATTGAATCGTTTTTTTTAGCATTCGATATTAATTTATTTTCAATATAACCTAATTTTTGAAGTTTAAGATGCAACGATTCAATTTCACTTTTTAGCGACTTAAAATCAGAAAACTTTTTTTTATAATTTAAAGAATCAATTACAATTGTTTCCAAACTATCACTTCCTTTAATAATAAGATTCAAATGTTGAGCATTTATAAATGTCAAATTTACACTGCTTAAAATAAGGTATATAGTTGCAATTTTTAAAGTCTTCAATGTTGTGCTTTTGTGTGTAATACCAATTTGAATATAGAATGCCGTATAAATATTTTTAATCAATTTTTTCAAGATTGAGGCAAAAAACACAGATATAGCCGAAGTTATAGCGAGTATTTTTAACGAAGAAATTGGAAAAATTTGACGAAATATCTGCGACATTCTGTGTTTAATTTGGTATAAATCTAACGGAAAAATTATTCAAATAATATATGCCTTAAATTAATTTTTATATAAGTCATAAAATTAAGACTTCAACATTTGAATAATTCATTTTAATTTCTACCTTTGCAGCCCTTTAAAAGAGGGTTTAGAAAATAATATTAGAAAATAATATGCCAACAATTTCACAATTAGTACGAAAAGGAAGAGCCAAAATAACCAAGAAGAGTAAATCGGCTGCTTTAAATTCGTGTCCTCAAAGACGAGGAGTGTGTACACGTGTTTATACTACAACACCAAAAAAACCTAACTCTGCAATGCGTAAAGTTGCAAGAGTAAGATTAACAAATGGTAACGAAGTAAACGCTTACATTCCTGGAGAAGGACACAATTTACAAGAGCACTCGATAGTATTGGTTAGAGGTGGAAGGGTAAAAGATTTGCCAGGAGTTAGATATCATATCGTTCGTGGAGCTTTAGACACAGCAGGTGTAGAAGGCAGAACACAACGTAGATCTAAGTATGGTGCAAAACGCCCTAAAAAGTAATTAAAAAACTTTAAAAAGAAGACATGAGAAAAAAA
>QMOV01000023.1 GCA_003650305.1 Bacteroidota bacterium
GCGTTTCCTAAAGGTGGTTCGCCAGTTTCGGTTGGTAAATACTTTTCTACTTCTGGAAGTTTAATTGGTAAATGTTTGGCATCAATCATTTGTGGCATACCATTTACATAATACACAGGAAATGGTTCGCCCCAATAACGCTGACGCGAAAACACTGCATCTCGTAATCTGTAATTAATTTTGCCTTTGCCTTGACCAAGTTGTTCTAACTCATAAATAACTCGTTTGGTCGCTTTTTTATAGTTTAATCCATTAATGAAATCACTATTTGCGATTATGGTAGTGTCTTTATCTGCAAAAGCTTCCTCACTAATGTCGATACCTTCAAAAATATTTGAAATGGCAATATTAAAATGCGTTGCAAAATCGTAATCGCGTTGGTCACCACAAGGCACAGACATTACTGCTCCAGTACCATAACCAGCCAACACATAATCGCCAATCCAAATCGGAATGGGTTTTTTTGTAAAAGGATGCTCTGCATAAGTTCCTGTAAAAACTCCAGAAATGGTTTTTACATCTGCCATTCTATCGCGTTCGCTACGTTTTGTAGTGGCTTCGATATAAGCATCAACTTCTTGCTTTTGTTCTAGAGTAGTAATTTGAGAAACGAGTTCATGTTCAGGAGCTAAAGTCATAAAACTTGCACCAAAAATGGTGTCTGGTCGTGTTGTGAATACATCTATTTCCCATCCTAAATCCTTCCCAAAGGGAAGGACTTGTCTCCCATCCAATTCTTTTTGGATTTTGGAAACCACAGAATCAATATTTTCCAAAACTTCTTCATTTGTAAAACGAATAACTTTATATCCATTATTTTCAAGAATTTCAGTTCTTTGAGCATCTTCTTCTTTTTGAGAATTATGAATTTTTCCATCAACTTCAACAATCAACTGTTTTGACAAACACACAAAATCAACAATATAATCATCAATTAAATGTTGCTGTCTAAATTTTATACCTAGTTTTTTGCTTTTTAATTGTCGCCATAATGCAGATTCGGCTTGAGTAGGATTTGCTCGCATTTCTTTTGCTCTCTCTAATAAAAGATGAGCATTATTTGGATTCCCTGTTAAATATCCAGCGTTTTCTGCTCCCTTTCCGTTGGAAAGGGTTGGGGATAGGACTTTAAAGTTTACAGAGGCTCCAACTGATTTTCCAATCCAATTACGTTGACTTTCTTTTAAAGATTCTGGCCAATCTATAGTTTCTAAACCTTGCAATAAACGTTCGGCATACGCAGAAATACGCATACTCCATTGTGTCATTTTTTTCCTGATTACAGGATGACCACCACGCTCTGAAACGCCATTTACGATTTCATCATTCGCCAACACAGTTCCTAAAGCTCGACACCAGTTTACTTCGGTTTCGGCTAAATAGGTTAATCTGTATTTAAGTAAGATTTCTTGTTGTTTTTCAGAAGAAAAACTATTCCATTCATCAGCAGAAAACACCTCAATATCATCATCGCTAACAGCATTAATACGAGTATTCCCTTCGGCTTTAAAAACCTCAACCAATTCACTTATTGGTCTTGCTTTATCAGCATCTTTACAATAGTATGATTCAAATAATTGAATAAAAATCCACTGTGTCCACTTGTAATAATTAGGATCACTTGTTCTAACTTCTCTACTCCAATCGAAAGAAAATCCGATTTGATCGAGTTGTCTTCTATACGTTTTTATATTCTCTTTGGTTGTAATTGCTGGATGCTGTCCCGTTTGAATAGCATATTGTTCGGCAGGCAAACCAAAACTATCATAACCCATTGGATGCAAAACATTAAACCCTTTGTGGCGTTTATAACGTGCGTAAATATCGGAAGCAATATAACCTAGTGGATGACCAACATGTAGGCCTGATCCGCTTGGATAAGGGAACATATCCAACACATAATATTTTGGTTTGGAACTACCGTTTTTGGCTTTAAACGTTTTATTGTCTGCCCAATATTTTTGCCACTTGGCTTCAATGGCGTTAAAATGATATTTCATTTTGATTGTCTTCCGCTTAATAAAAGCGCAAATTTAAGGTTATTATAACAATGTTGAAAGTTTAAACGTTGTAAACCTCAAGTAAATAGTTTTCTTTTTTATTTTTACAGCATTAACTAAATACTTATGAGCTCATCTTTTGAAAAACATCAAAAACGCAGATTGATATCATCTTATTTTTCAGTAGTCATAAGTATTGCTTTGGTTTTATTCTTGTTAGGGCTATTGGGTATGTTGGTGTTAAACGCCAAAACCATTTCTGATAATTTTAAAGAGCGTGTCGTAATGACCATTTATTTAAATGACTCTGCAAAAAAGGTTGAGATAAATCAGTTAGAAAAAAGTTTAGCATTGTCGAGTTATGTTAAATCGACCAAATATGTGTCGAAAGAAGACGCTGCCGATTTTATGAAAGGTGAGTATGGTGAAGACTTTTTAGATGATGTTGGCTATAATCCGTTACAAAACTCTATTGATGTTAATTTAAAAGCCGAATTTGTTACAGCACATAATTTAGATAGTATTTCTCAAGTAACTTTAAACAAGAAATTTGTTGAAGATGTGCGTTATGACAAAGATTTGGTTTCTATTATGAATAGCAATGTAAAGCGCATAAGCTTTTGGGTTATAATTATTAGCGCATTGTTTTCATTAATTGCAGTACTACTCATTAATAGTTCTATTCGTTTGGCTGTTTATTCCAAACGGTTTATTATAAAAACCATGCAAATGGTTGGTGCTACTAAACAATTTATACGTCGCCCATTTATTTGGAAAAGCGTAAAACTTGGTGTTATTGGTTCTGTTTTAGCTTTAATTGGGATGGCAATAGTGTTTTATTATGTAAACAAAACCTTTCCGGAGTTAGAACTTTTAAACAATCCTGTTTTAATTTCATCTTTATTTATTGGCATTTTTGCTTTAGGTATTATTATTACATGGATAAGCACTTATTTTGCTACACAACGCTTTTTGAATTTGAAGACTGATCAGTTATATTATTAATATTTCAGGAAATAGAAATATAGATTATATTTGAAACATAAATATTATCATGGGAGAACAAAAACGAAAACAAGATTCAAAATCTAATCTCATCTTTGGAAAAAAGAACTATAAATTTATGTTTATAGGTTTAGGGTTTATTGCTTTAGGGTTTATCTTAATGTCAGGAGGCGGAAGTGATGATCCTAATGTTTTTAATCTTGAAATCTTTAATTTTAGACGTATACGTCTCGCTCCAACATTGGTTCTTATTGGGTTTGGCATTCAGATTTATGCGATTTTATTGAATCCTGATAAGAATAAATCTAAGTAATCTTTTTTGTCTAATCTTTAATTTTTTCAACAAAATCACTTGCCATTTTTGAAATGTAATCGTAACTGTTTTTCATTGCGTCATCAAAACTGCTAGCCTTACTTAATACCTCATCTATATAGGAAATTCCATTCTCTTTTAAAGTGTCTTTATTTAATTCTACTTTCCCACAAAATGCAGCCACTTTAATATTTTGTTGTATTGCTGATTCAATTACTCCTTTAATCGTTTTACCTGATAAGGTTTGTGAGTCCAACTTTCCTTCTCCTGTAATAATCCAATCGGCATCTTTAATCTTTAAATCAAATTGAGCGAGTTCCTTAATTAATTCTATTCCAGAAATTAACTCACCTTTCAAAAAAACCTTTGCTCCAATTCCCATTCCGCCTGCTGCGCCAGCGCCTAAAACACTTTGGCTCTCTATCTTAAAATGAGAATCTATTATAATTGAAAAATCCTTAAGCCCTTTATCTAATAATTCTATGTCTTTTTGTGACGCTCCTTTTTGTTTAGCATAAATATAAGCAGCTCCATTTTTACCATATAATGGATTAATTACATCACAAGCGATTTTAAAAGTTACTTGACTTAAAGCATTATTTACATGAGTATTGTCTATATGATTTATTTGAGATAAATTCTTTCCAATAGGACTTATTTCTTTATCGTTTTTATCGTAAAATCGATATCCTAAAGCTCTTGCCATACCAATACCGCAATCATTAGTTGCACTTCCTCCAATGCCTAATATAATATGTTTTGCACCTTTATTTATTGCATCAAGTATGAGTTCTCCCGTTCCTAAAGTTGTAGTGTTTTTACAATCACGATCTTTGATGTCCAACAATTTTAATCCCGATGCTTCTGCCATTTCAATATATGCCGTTTTAGATTTACTTGCATATAAATATGTCGCAGAAATATGTTGAAACAATGGATTGTTTACAGTAACACTTACAGTCTCTCCTTCAAGGTAAAAATTAACAACCTCAATAGTTCCGTCGCCACCATCTGCCAAAGGTGATTTTATGATTTCTGCATCTGGAATTACTTTTAAAACACCTTCTTCTACCGCATTACAAAACTCCAATCCAGTTAACGAATCTTTAAATTTATCTGGAGCAATAACAAGTTTCATTTGTGAAATCTATAATTATATTTTATTTAACCTTTAACCAACAGAAACTGTGTGGCTTTATTTCCCAAATAGTATCTACCAATTCTTTCTCATTTAACAAATCAAATACTTTTGGAGCACGCGCGTTTATTTGTTCTAAGTTATTACTAAAGTTATAAATAGCAAAGATTATTTCTTTTTTGTACTCTCTTTTTATAATAAATATTTTGTTGTTGTTAACATCAAAATATTTTGCATTTCCAAAAGGATTAAATGCTTTCTCTTTAATACGAATCTTAAGAAGTTGTTTATACGAAGTGTAAATTTTGTTTCTCAGGCTTCCAGATGCAGCAAGTTCTTTTGTCAAGTTTTCAAACTTAAGTTTTTCTCTGTTTATTCTTCTTTTATTACCTGAGTCTTCAACTCCTCTAAAATAATTGCGCGAGCCTATCAATGAATGAAAATAGATTCCCGGAACACCTGGCATTGCTAACATTACAGATTGAGTAAGCATCATTTTATTCACTCGTATTTCATCATTATCACTTTTATTGCTAAGCAAATCCATGTAATTGCAATTCAGTTCGTATGGAGATTGGGTGCCGTCTTCATTATTCTTGTAAGATACTTGTCCTCCATGTTTTTCAGTACGCAACGCAAGTTTAGCTATTTCGCTATCTGAAATAATATTTTGAAGTGGTCTCACCCCAATTCCATCATGACTTGCTGTGAAATTAAAAAAACATACTTTATCACTCGGTAGTTTTAATGATTGTGCCCATTTGGTTAATACTTCAATATTTTCTGTCATTATAGAATAAACTAATAATGGTGACAGTGTGAAATTATAGACCATGTGAGCTTCGTTATAGCCATTCCCAAAATAGGATATATTTTCTAGGTGAGGCACATTGGTTTCGGTTATTAGAACAGCATTACAGGTTAATGATTCTATAATCTTTCTATATAGTTTAATTACATCATGAGTTTCGTTAAGATTTATGCATGTTGTACCAATAGTTTTCCAAAGAAAAGCAATAGCATCTAACCTTATGTACTTTGCCCCTTTAGATATATAAAATAGTAATATTTCCAGAATTGCTATAAAAACTTCAGGAGATGCGTAATTTAAATCTACTTGATCTTCACTAAAGGTCGTCCAGATATGCTTTTCTTTACCATTTTTGTCTTTGTATTTGGACAGTAAAGGTAAAGCTCTTGGACGAATTACTTTTGACAAATCTGTTTTGGGATCAACTGCTATAAAAAAATCCCGATAGCCTTCTTCTGCTAAATAAGATCTAAACCATTGTGAAGATTTAGACATATGGTTTACAACGGCATCAAACATTAAGTTGCTTCTTTTTGATAGCCTTGAAATATCATCCCAAGTACCTAAATTTGAATCGACTGCAAAGTAATCTGTTATTGAAAAGCCATCATCTGAAGTATAAGGATAAAACGGGAGTATATGAGTGCTATTAATCTCGGGGAGACAATATGTATCAACAAATTCTTTTAAAGTTTTTAAGTGAGACTCTCCTTCTTTTTGCACATTATCACCATAAGTAATTAACATTATGTCCTTTTCGGATAATGATTCCTTTTCATTACTGATTTTAGATTTATATTCATTTACAAATTTCTCGATATTGATGTAAACCCAATCTGCACGATTGCCATAAAGACCTTTTAAGATTTTTATGATATTGTTTTTCTCTAATAGTCTAGCCATCTCTTACTAAAAATTGAATTTTACCTTTTGAAGAATATAATTGGCTCGAGCTTTTAGGGTATCTATTTTTACATACTTTTTCATTTTTTAAATTTATAATTACTAACTCTGATTATTGTTTGTTTAATCTCGCTGAAATTTTATCCAAAAATTGTTGGAATAAAAAAACTAAAAACTAAAATTGCAATAAAAAACAGTACTAGAATATATACTTCTTTTATAAAAAAATCTGATTTCTTTAAAGTAAAGTCAATATTAGAAATACTTTTAATTTCAATATTTTTTGTAAATGCACTCACAACATAAGCCACCACTAATGCAATAATGACTCCAGTAAAATTGAGCCAAATCCAGAAAATATTTATTCCTAAATCTATATGAAATATTTCCTGCATAGTTTTTGAGAAAACCAGATTGATAAGTACCGCAATAATTATTCCTGAATTCATTCCAATATGATTTACTTTTTTTGAAAAGAATGCTAAAACAAAAGTGACTAAGACTGGCCCATAAAAGACAGACCCAATTGCATTAATAATTTCAATTACAGCACTTTTACTGCCTCCAAAAAGAAACGCAGCTGCTATACATACAACGCCCCAAAACACAACTGATGCTTTAGAAATCGTCATGTATTTTTTTGTACTTAATTTGGTTTTTCCACGATTAAAAAAATCTTCAACAGTTACTGCCGAAAGAGAATTTACCGTAGAGCTTAAAGATGACATAGCAGCCGAAAGTATTCCTACCATTAATATTCCTATAAGCCCATGTGGTAAGTATTTCATAATAAATACAGGAATCATTAAATCTGCTTTTATTCCATTAGCTGCAAAATCTTCCGGAAAATGTTTTTGTGTTGTATCTGCTATTTCTTGAAGAAAATCGGGCGCTAGAGTAATTAAACTTCCAATAACCAAGCCCATAATACAATAGATTAATACCACTGGAAATCTTAAAAGCCCATTGGCTAATAAAAGGGTTCGTATTGTTTTCTCATTTTTGGCAGACAGTAAACGTTGCGCTTGTGTTTGATCGCAACCATAATAAGACACGTATAAAAAGAAACCTCCAATAAGCATAGGCCAAATACCATATTCATTACCTTCTCCTATGCCTAAATTATAATCGATAACTTTTAATCGTTCTGGATCAAATCCTTGTGCTAAACCGCCATAATCTTGGAGAAGATTCCATCCAAAATATAAGCAAATAAGTAACCCTGAAAATAAAATAATCATTTGTATAGCATCTCCCCAAACTACTGCTTTCATGCCTCCTTGCCATGAATAAATTATGGTAATTACACTAATAATTAAAATGGTGTAAACAAAGTCTATATCTAAAACTGCTTGTAGAATAATCGCAATAGTATAAACCATTACACCAGTTCCTAATGCGCGACTAATTTGAAAAACAACACTTAATATTAACCGTGTAGAAGCACTGAATCTCTTTTCTACGAACTCGTAAATACTTACAACTCCCGATCGGAATAATGGCGGAATAATAACAACCATAATAAAAATCATTGCTAATGGAACGGCTAACTCAAAAGTTAACCATTTCATTCCTCCTCCTAATTTTAAACCAACAAATGCCGGAGCGGAAATAAAACTTATTGCCGACAGTTGTGTAGCCATCGTTGAAAGGCTTAATGGAAACCATCCTAAACTTTTTCCTCCTAAGAAATAATCTTTAGAGTCTTTATTTTCTTTAAAAAAGAAACCCATTCCTAAAAAGAAAATAATGTAAACCAATATTATACTATAATCTACCCAATTCATATGTTTTACCTTTTAGTTATCATTTAATAAATCTATTAATAAAGCTGCTGTCCAAGAAAAAAAACGCCATTTCCTACATTACTTTTTTTCTTAAGCGCATCAAAATATTCGTAAAATCCAAATGTTTCAATAAGTGCAATTGAATCATCTTTCACATTTTCTTTAATTTCTGTTTGCGTAAACATTTTAGAAATACTAAATAAGTGACAATTACTCATTAATTGATTAAAAAAGCAGCATATTTGTATGCAAACGATTGCGTGAAGTATTGTTATTGTGTTTTTTTAATATACTAGATATGAAAAAAGAAATTATAACTTTAAAAAAATTAGCACAAATACTTAATTTATCTACTTCAACAATTTCCAGATCTCTAAACAATCGCCCAGGTATAAGCCAATCTACTAAAGATAGAGTAAAAAAAGCAGCTTTAAAATTCAATTACACTCCAAACATATTTGCTCAGGGATTTAGACTAAAAAAAACTAATATTATTGGTGTTATTGTTCCAAAAATTTCGCACTATTTTACATCTACAGTTCTTGACGGTATTATTGAAGAAGTAGAATCTTATGGGTACACAGTTCTAGTGTTTGAGTCTAAAAATAATTTTGAAAGACAAACAGAAATGCTTAACACCATGCTACAATTTGGTGTAGATGGTATATTAATGTCTTTAACTCGTGAAACAAAAAATATTCAAAACATTCTAAATATCTTAGAGCGAGTTCCTTTAGTTTTATTTGATAAAGTATCCAAAAAAATACCTTGTACTCAAATTATTATTAACGACAAGAAATCCGCTTTTGACGCTATTGAACACTTAATTAATATTGGCAAGAAGCGTATAGCCATTTTTAAAGAGGCTGAAAATTCATTTATCTCAGAACAGCGTTTTCAAGGCTATTTACAAGCTTTAGAATCACATGGTTTTCCTATAGACGAAAAACTTATTTTAAGTACTGAAGATATTTCTTTAAAGCAAGGAAAACGATTAGCCGATATTGTACTTGCGCTTAAAACAAAACCTGATGCGATTTTTGCTATTACGGACAGTTGTGCCATTGGTGCTATTCAGGTTTTAAAAACACACAATATAAAAATACCCGAAGATATTGCCGTTGTTGGATTTAGCAATTCTTTTAGCTCTACAATTATTGAACCTAATCTTACCACGATTGACCAACCAGGTAACAAAATTGGTAAAATAGCAGTAAAATATTTAATGCAAGAACTTGAAAGGGATTCAAAAGATAATTTCTTTAATAAAACTGTTGAAATACAAACAAATCTTATTATTAGAGGCTCTACTTTTAATGCTTAATAAATATAATTCCAAATTCTAATCTTCACTTTTTTTTGACTAAACCCATTATCTTTTTTTAATGTAGTAATACCTTTTATTTATAGCATCTACAAAGTTTTTAGCTTTACTTAAAACCTAATCAGTATAAGAAATTCTAACCTGGTTATTGAATCTATAAATTTATCTGGAGCAAAAACGAATTTCATGCTTCAAATTTAAAATTAGTATTTTTAGTGATTAACAAATATAGCTTAATGGTCATATTAATCGCATTAGTGGTTGTCGTAATTTTGATGGTAATTGCTGCTTCAAAATATCAGTTTCATCCTTTTCTATCTTTATTACTTGCAGCAATAGTAATGGGTTTTATTGGTGGTTTAAATGAGTCTGAAGTTACAGCAACATTAATGAACGGCTTTGGAAAAACACTAGGCAGTATTGGAATTATTATTGCTTTCGGTACTATTATTGGTGCATATCTCGAGAAAAGTGGAGGTGCTAAAACGCTCGCCAATTGGTCTTTAAAGACTATTGGTAAGAATCGATCTGTTTTAGCCATGAACATTACCGGATTTATTGTTTCTATTCCTGTGTATTGTGATTCTGGGTTTATTATTCTTTCTTCATTAAATAAAGCCATAAGCAAAAACTCTAAAATACCTTTAACTGTTTTAGGTGTATCACTTGCAGCTGGATTATATGCAACACATGTGTTTGTCCCGCCTACTCCTGGACCATTAGCTGCAACGGCTGCATTAGAAGCTGATCTAGGATTAGTTATTTTACTGGGATTGGTTGTTGCTATTCCTGTTGCTTTATCGGGATATTTCTGGGCGAAATATTTAGAAAAAAGAATTAAACATCAAAAGGCTGAACAAGTGGTTGAAGAAATAACCCCAGAAAAACTTCCAAAAACAAGCACTTCGTTTATTCCAATTCTTGCTCCAATTATCTTAATTGCATTAAAATCTATTGCTAGTTATCCAACACATCCTTTTGGTGAAGCGAGGATTTCAGAAGCTATTAATTTTATTGGCAATCCAGTAATCGCTCTTTTAATTGGTGTTTTCCTAGCTTTCAAACTAAAATCTAAATTTAAGAAGGAAACACATTTAAACTGGGTAACAAGCGGACTTAAAGAAGCTGGAATTATTATTTTAATTACAGGTGCTGGAGGTGCATTTGGTGCTATTCTTCAAGCCACAGGAATTGGCGATGTGATTGGTGAAAGTTTTGCTGATATGCATTTAGGACTGCTACTACCATTTATTATTGCAGCAGTATTAAAGTCTGCACAAGGATCGTCAACAGTTTCAATTATTACAACCGCAGCAATAATGTCACCTATATTGGAATCATTTGGTTTGGATGGTTCATTAGGTAGAGCTTTAACAGTTTTATCCATTGGTGCAGGAGCAATGACAGTGTCACATATAAATGATAGTTTCTTTTGGGTAGTGGCTCAATTTACTGAAATGGACACCACTACAGCATTAAAAAGCCAAACTGTATCTACTCTAATTCAAGGATTGACTGGAATAATATTAGTACTAATTATTGGATGGCTATTTTTATAATATATCCTATTCTTTTACACACATTATGCTTCTGCTAATTCTATTTTAATATTTTTGTCTCATGGATATTTTAGACTCAATCATTTTAGGAATAATTCAAGGACTCACCGAGTTCCTACCTGTCTCATCAAGTGGACATTTAGAAATTGGCAAAGCTGTTTTAGGAGATAATTCTGTTCCTAAAGAAAGTTTGTTATTTACTGTCATTCTTCATTTTGCAACAGCCTTAAGCACGATGGTCGTTTTTAGAAAAGACATATTCGAAATTTTAAAAGGATTCTTGTCTTTTAAATGGAATGACGATACAAAATTCATTACTAAAATTATAGTTTCAATGCTTCCAGCTATTGTTATTGGTTTATTTTTTGAAGAAGAATTAGAACAACTATTTGGAGGAAATATTCTTTTAGTAGGTTGCATGTTAATTGTAACAGCAATACTTTTATTTCTAGCAGATAAAGCCAAAAATACAGACAAAAAAGTGTCTTTTAAAAATGCTTTTATTATAGGCATTTCTCAAGCAGCTGCAATGCTTCCTGGGATTTCACGTTCTGGTGCAACCATTTCGACTTCGGTGTTATTAGGAAATGATAAAACCAAAGCAGCACGTTTTTCGTTTTTAATGGTTGTGCCTTTAATCTTCGGAAAAATTGCTAAAGATCTTTTTAGCGGAGAGCTTTCTTTTGAATCTCAAAATGTAACTGCTTTATCTATTGGTTTTATTGCAGCGTTTATTTCTGGATTATTTGCTTGTACATGGATGATTGCTTTAGTTAAAAAAAGCAAACTATCCTATTTCGCTATCTATTGCGTGATTGTTGGTGTCATTGCAATTATTTTTTCACTATTAAACTAAATGAAAACTGCTGAAGATTTTCTTTCTGGACAAGTGTTACTCATAGACAAACCTCTTAATTGGACTTCTTTTCAGGTAGTTAATAAATTGCGTTGGGAAATCAGGAAAGCTTTTAATATTAAAAAAATAAAAGTCGGTCACGCAGGAACGCTCGACCCTTTAGCAACAGGATTATTGGTGATTTGCACAGGAAAAATGACCAAACAAATTAATTCATTTCAAGCACAGATAAAAGAATACACAGGAACCATAGTTTTAGGAAGCACAACGCCTTCATACGATTTGGAAACAGAAATAAACGAAACTTTTTCTACCCAACATATTACTGAAGATTTAATGCACAAAACTACAAAACAGTTTATAGGTGAGGTAGCACAATTTCCACCCATTTTTTCAGCCATAAAAAAAGACGGAAAACGTTTGTACGAATTTGCAAGAGCTGGAGAAAATGTTGAAATTAAGTCAAGAACAGTAAGCATTTCAGAATTTGAAATTACAAGAATTGAAGGCTTAAAAATAGATTTTAGAGTGGTTTGCAGTAAGGGCACTTATATACGCTCTTTAGCACACGATTTTGGAAAAGTACTTAATTCTGGAGGACATTTATCTGCATTACGACGCACAAAAATTGGTAATTTTGATGTGAATGATGCACTAACTGTTGAAAAATTTATTGAGAACCTTCTTTAGGAATAATTGAACTTATTAGCTTTTTAAACTATTTTCAATATATTCACGTATATATAACCTAAATTATAATGTTTATTTGTGATAACAGCAAATACATACAAGGCTCTAATTATAACAATATTTCTATCTACAGTTGTTGTGTTTTTAGGGTTTACTATTCATATAAAAAAGAAATCGGAATTGGTTGCTGAAACCTTTTACGACATGAATGCTGAAGAACTTGTTGAAGAAGAATTAGAAGAACTGGAAGAGCTTCTTAAAAGTTTTGATAACCTTACGACTAATGAAGCTTTTAATGAAACTAAAAAATATGAAGAACTTGAAGATACCGAATTTGAAAAACGATTAGAAGAAATTAGAAACCGAAATAATGTAACCGAAACTAAAGCCAAACCAAAAGAAACAGAACAAAAATCTACTCCAGACGAGAATCCTGCGTTTAATGAGATTAATGATATAATTAATAAACGTTCTGAAAAAAATAGAAAAGATATTGCAAATAAGAATAGTTCAATTTCTTATTCTCTAGTAGATAGAGAACATATCTTTTTACCTACTCCTGTATATTTGTGTGAATTTGGCGGAATAATTGTAATTAACATTACTGTTGATAGTAATGGTCTTGTCGTTGATGCTTATGTTAACAGTTCCTCTGCATCAAGTAATGGTTGTTTAATAGATAGTGCTTTAGAATATGCTAAAGCTTCAACATTTAATAGTGATAATAATAACCCTTCTCAATTAGGAACCATTACATTTATTTTTAAAGGGAAGCGATAATTATGATTAAACAAAAATGTGCTTGGTGTGTTGGCGATTCATTATATGAGGCCTATCATGATAAAGAATGGGGAGTTCCTGTTTATGATGATGAGACATTATTTGAATTTTTAATTCTAGAAACGTTTCAGGCTGGTTTAAGCTGGATTACTGTGTTACGAAAACGAGAAAATTTCAGAAAAGCATTCGATAATTTTGAGTATAAAAAAATAGCAAAATACAATCAGGAAAAGATTGATATTCTACTTCAAGATGCAGGTATTATTCGAAATAAACTAAAAATAAATGCAACGATTACCAATGCACAATCCTTTTTAAAAATACAAGAAGAATTTGGAAGTTTTAGTGAATACATTTGGGGTTTTGTTGATGGAAAACCTATTAAAAACAAACTCAAAAATTATAAAGATTCTCCTGCAAACACGCCTTTAAGTGACATTATTAGTATGGATTTAAAAAATCGAGGTTTTAAGTTTGTAGGCTCTACGGTAGTGTATGCCCATATGCAAGCTACCGGAATGGTAAACGACCATGAAGTAAGTTGTTTTAGGTATAACGAGGTTTAGTCAATTTACTTTTCTTCAACATCTATATGTTTAATTATAGTTTCATCTTTAGGTTGATATGGGATAATATCTAAAATATGTTCTATGGCTTCAACTCTTGCTCTGGTTTTTCTGTTCGCTTTAATAACAATCCAAGGTGCATTTTTTGTGTTGGTTTTTTTAAACATTTTCTTTTTATACTCTGTATAGTCATCCCAAAGCTCAATCGCTCTTTGGTCAACAGTGCTATATTTCCATTTTTTTACAGGGCTAGACTTTATGTCTTCAAAACGCTTTTCTTGTTCTTCTTTTGAAATAGAAAAATAAAGTTTAATAAGCCTAATACCTGATTCTGTTATCATGCGCTCAAAATCATTAACCTGATTCATAAAAACTGAATACTCTTCTTGCGAGCAAAATCCATTTACTGGTTCTACAACAGCACGATTGTACCAACTTCTATCAAACAAAACAATTGTTCCTTCTCTTGGTAATTTATTGATATAACGCTGAAAGTACCATTGTCCTTTTTCTTCTTCAGTTGGCTTTGGCAATGCTACAACTTTAAATTTTCTAGGGTTTAAGTGTTCGGTTGTTCTTCTAATTGCGCCTCCTTTTCCTGCAGCATCTCGTCCTTCAAAAATAATAACTACTTTTTCATTGTTTTCGACAACCCAATTTTGAAGTTTAATAAGTTCTTCCTGTAAAGATTTCAGGCGAGTTTCATAATTTAAAAACCTAAGCACTCTAGCAACAGTAGCATTATCTCGAGATAAAAATTGTTTTAAACCCTTTCTTTTATTTAATAAGTCGATATCTTTTTGTGTAAGTTTATTATTCATAGCTAATCGATTTGTCTTACCATTCTGTGGTAACGTTGTACAACATTTGGGTCTGGAAATAATATTGATGCCGAATCTCCTTTATTATCATAATCAAATCTAGAAAGTATATAACGCATACTCTCTAAACGTGCTTCTTTTTTATTATTGGTTTTTATAATAATCCATGGACTAAATGTTGTGTGTGTTTTACTAAACATTTGTTCTTTATAAAAGGTATAGTCATCCCAAAGTTTTTGGCCTTCTTGATCTACAATACTAAATTTCCAACGTTTCAAAGGGTTTTCTAACCTTGAGTTGAATCTACTTATCTGTTCTTCTTTAGAAATGGAAAACCAAAACTTAATCAATATAACGCCATCTTCGTATAACATATGTTCAAACTCTGGAACTTGAACCATAAACTTATCGTATTGGTTTTTATCACAAAAACCCATTACTGGTTCTACAACAGCACGATTATACCAACTTCTATCGAACAAAACTATTTCTCCTTGGTTTGGTAATTCTTTTATGTAGCGTCTAAAATACCATTGTCCTTGCTCTACAGCTGTTGGTTTTGCTAAAGCAACAACTCTCATAGATCTTGGATTAAGATGCTCTGTGAAACGACGTATAGAACCTCCTTTTCCTGATGCATCTCTACCTTCAAATATTACGCAAACACGTTTGTTGTGTCTAGCAACCCATTGTTGTAGATTAACTAACTCCGCTTGAAGATGTAGTAGTTCATTTTCATACGCTATCGTATTAAGAATATTGGATAACTTTTTTTTGTTAACGGTATCCTTAATTATCTTTAAAAAATCTTCTTTATTTTTAAATTTATGAAAGTCTTCTATAGTTAACATAAAATTTTTATTAATAATTTATAAATATCTCACTTTTTAAAATATAATATTATGATTTTTATCAGATTAAAAAAGACAAAAACTTATCTCTAGGTATATCTTCAGCACCTAGGCTTTCCATGTGATGTGTAAAAACTTGACAATCTATCAGCTTATAACTTGTGATTTGTATAAATGTTATTAGCCCTATTTTACTAGCGTTGCTTTCTGTTGCAAACATACTTTCTCCACAAAATACCTTGTTACCTAAATCAATGCCATAAAATCCTCCAACCAAATCACAATCTTTCCAAACCTCAACAGATTTAGCATAACCTAATTCGTATAGTTTGCTATATGCTTTAATCATACTTTTTGTTATCCAAGTACTGGATTGTCCATCTCTTTTTATTTTAGAACATTGTTGTATTACTTCATCAAAAGCTTTATTTATAGTAACTCTATGGTTACTATTTCGCAGTACTTGCTTCATGCTTTTTGAAATTTTTAATTTCTCTGGAAACAACACAAAACGAGGGTTTGGTGACCACCACAAAATGGGTTCATCCTCTTCAAACCAAGGGAATATTCCGTTTTTGTAAGCATAAATTAGTCGTTCTGTTGACAAATCGCCACCAACTGCTAATAAGCCCTCTTTTGAGGCATTGTTTACATTTGGGAATTGTATAATGTTGGTTAAAAGCTCCATAATACAAAACTAACAAACCTCATTGAATTAAAATTGAGGCTTGTTTAATGAGATTTTTCATCCCAATAACAATCGGGACGTTAAGAATGACAATGATAATTAAAACGGTAAATCGTCGTGATCTTCTTCGTTTAAATCGGTTGCTGGCTCAAAAGCTTCTGCTGGAGGCACTGGAGGTATGTCTCCGCTAGGTGCATCTTGCTGTAAATTTTCGATTCTCCAACCTTGTATAGAATTAAAATACTTGGTTTCTCCTTGCGGATTAACCCATTCTCTACCTCGTAAATTAATGCTTACTTTTACGATTTGACCTACTTGGTAATTGTTTAACAAATCTGTTTTATCTTGAACAAACTCAACCATAATATGCTGTGGATATTGTTCTTCGGTTGTAATTACTAATTCTCTTTTTCTAAAACCATTCGTTCCAAACGTTTGAGTTTCTCCTATTAATTTTACTTTTCCTTGTATTTCCATTTTAATGTTTATTTCTTGTTTTTATTTTTAATATTAATAACCTTTCCGACTTCACTATGTTCAGCCACCTTTCCTTCAAAAGGAAAGGAATTTATGATAATAATAGTTTCCATGCATTTTTTACATCTCCAAAACTTAAAAAATTCTGTGCTTGTTTATGTTTTTCTCTATGCGAAGCTTCTTTTATTTTAGGGTATCGCTTACTCAAATCATCGATAAATGATTTTACTTCTTCTTGCGTTGGTAACGATTCTACATTACCTAAAACACCAAGGTCGTTACCAGTTAAAATCATACTATTTTTAATATGATCTGGAAAATTATCTACTCCTATTCCGAGTGTTGATAATGGTTTAGGGATTTCAAAAAAACCTTTTTTTGCTCTGCTATAATAATTTTCTCCAGCTCTTGCTATCAAATCTAATTTTTCTTGATTAATGGTTTCATTTTCATTTAAAACTTCGTCATCAATATGAAGTTTAACAACTTCACAAATAATTAAATTTCCTGCTCCACCTTCGGTTCCTAGTTTTATAATATCATTAACCTTACATTCAAATTGAACAGGAGATTCAGCCACACGAAATGGTTTTACAATATCCGACTTTAACATGGTTAATCCTGCTTTTTCAAACTCGTTAACACCTTCAGGGTATTCTGTACTGCTCAATGACATTTGTTGAACTATATCATAATTTACCACATTAATAACAACTTCTTTAGTGCTTTCTGTATTTTTTAAGGTATGTTTTGTTGTATTATTTCGCACTCTTCTTGCTGGCGAAAAGATCATGATTGGCGGATTTGCACTAAATACATTAAAGAAGCTAAAAGGAGATAAATTAGGATTCCCATCAGCATCTATTGTACTTGCAAACGCAATAGGTCTTGGCGCTACCGAACTTAACAAAAAGCCGTGTAATTTTTCAACAGAAAGATCTTTTGGCTCAAAAGATATCATTGCAAATAAAGTTTGAGCAAAGTTAACAATCTCTGTTTTAATTAAAAATCAATTTACTAACATCTGAAACAATAATATTAACATAATTGCATTATATTTAAAATTGAAATTATTAATCTATGATATTTCCACAAAACACTAACTTTTTACGTTGGTTAATTATAATAGCATCTTTTATTATTATTTCTTTAATTCTTTGGAATACTTATGTTTTCTTTCAAAATTTTAAAGCCGAAGAACGTAGTAAAATGCAAAATTGGTCCTCTGCTTATCAAGAAATAAATGATAGAAGTGACTTGGAAGTTAACATTGGTGGATTACCACTAGAAATAATACAAAGCAATAGTACAACTCCTATGATATTAACCGATAGTGATGGTAATATCGTTAACTACAATAATATTTTAGAAAGAAAAATTAAAGATTCTATAAAAGTTAAAAAACTAATCGAACAGTTTAAAAATGAAAATAAGCCAATCTCAATTATTTATAATAACGAAATACAAAGTATCATATATTATGGCAATTCTCCTTTACTAAACAAATTAAAATATTATCCTCTAGCCTTATTACTCATTATTTTATTGTTTGGAGCTGTTGTTTTCTTTTTTTATCGCAGTTCGAAAGTTGCAACACAAAACAAATTATGGTCTGGAATGGCTAAAGAAACAGCACATCAAATTGGTACACCTTTGTCCTCATTAATTGGGTGGACCGAACTATTGAAAGGTGAAAACGTAAATCCTGATTATATTAAAGATATTGAAAAAGATATTGATAGATTACAAACTATTACAGATAGATTTAGTAAAATTGGCTCAATTCCTACTCTTGAAAAAGTTGATGTTGTAGAAGTAACACAAGGCTCTTTCGACTATATAAAATCTCGATCGTCTAAACATATAGATTTTGAATTTAATGCTCCAGATGTTGAAATTCATGCAAAGCTAAACACTCAACTTTTTGGTTGGACTATAGAAAATTTAGTAAAAAATGCTATTGATGCAATGAAAGGAAAAGGGTTGCTTAAAATTGAAATCTCTTCTAATAATAAATTTGTATATATTAAAGTTTCAGACTCTGGGAAAGGCATCCCTAAACATCTTTTTAAGAAGATATTCGATCCTGGTTTTACAAGCAAAAAAAGAGGTTGGGGATTAGGCTTATCGCTTTCAAAGCGAATTATTGAAGATTATCACAATGGAAAAATAAAAGTACTTTCTTCTGAAATTGATAAAGGCTCAACCATACAGATTTCATTAAAGCAATTATAGTTTATTGCCAATAGCTTTTGCAGTTGCTTCAAATTCCTCTTTAGTTAAAGATACTTTTGTTGTAAATATAGCATCCTCCATCGAGTGCAATGGGATTAAATGTACATGTACATGAGGAACCTCTAAACCAATAACTGAAATACCAATACGTTTGCACGGAATTGCTTTTTCTATTGCAATAGCTACTGTTCTTGAAAAACTCATTAATCCATTATAGGTTGTTTCATCCAAATCGAAAATCTTATCTACTTCTTTTTTTGATATGCAAAGCGTGTGCCCTTTTGTATTAGGATTTACATCTAAAAATGCTAAAAATTCATCGGTTTCTGTTACTTTATAACAAGGGATTTCGCCATTAACTATTTTAGTGAAAATTGAAGCCATTGTTTATTTAGATTAAAGATGATATTACTTATTAAGACTTAAGACCGCTTCGTTTTTAGAACCAAGAATAAAGACTTGATTTTCGATTAAATGTTTCTCTTTTTAATTTAAAATATTCCTGTTTAAAAATTTAAATATTTCAGCTATAACAAGAATTAAACCTATATTTTTAAAAATGATTTCGGTTTTTACAAAATACAAAAAATATCTTCTATCTTGAAATTTCTAAAATATCAAACTTCATGATTCCGTTTGGCACTTGTATGTCTGCAACATCGCCAACCGATTTGCCCAGTAATCCTTTACCAATTGGAGAATTAACAGATATTTTTCCTGAAGCTAAATCTGCTTCACCATCTGCAACCAACGTATAAGTCATTTCCATACCATTGGTTTGGTTTTTTATTTTAACAATAGATAGTACTAATATTTTAGAAGCATCTAATTGTGATTCGTCTATTAATCGTGCTCCTGCCAAAGCATCTTCAAGTTTAGCAATTTTCATTTCTAACATTCCTTGTGCTTCTTTTGCTGCATCATATTCGGCATTTTCGCTTAAATCGCCTTTATCTCTTGCTTCAGCTATTGCACGAGAAGCACGTACTCGTTCAACATCTTTCAATTGCTTTAATTCGTCCCTTAATTTTTTTAATCCCTCTTCAGTATAATAAGATACTTTACTCATAACTTCATCGTTTACATCAAATAAAAAGATTCCGAATTGCTTCGGAATAAAAAAATCCCGTTAGCACGAGATTGTAATACAAATATACAAAATATTTAGCTGAATATGCTTTTTGTTGTAAATTGATGTCGAAAATTCGTTATATGAAAAAGATCTTTTTAATTACACTAACTAGTTTGTTTTTAGTCTCTTGTAGTAAAAATGATGTCAACAATGAGAACTGTAAATTCTTGCTTAACATTGGTGTAAATACAAATATAAACTTAAACTTACCTCAATACAGCCAATTGCTATTTATAAGTAATTCGGTTTATGTTCCAAATTTTGGTAACAAAGGTATTATTGTAACCAATTCTGGAACTGGCTTTATAGCTTGGGATGCTGCAGACCCAAATCATTCACAACAATCATGTTCGATAGTTAATGGAACTGGATTAGAAGGCACTTGTGGTTGTACTGACGCTAATACTTACAGCTTTATAACTGGACAATCGTTAGGAGTGGCCTTGCCTTGCACTTTAAAAAGATATCGTGTTGAGCAAAGTGGGAATACGCTTTTTATTTCGAATTAAAAACCCATCCTAAATCCTTCCCAAAGGGAAGGACTAGTTCATGAACTATATTATTTCAATTAAAACTTTAAAGTTACTCCTAACAAAAAATTTGTTGTTGCTTGAGGATAGTATCCAGCGCCTTCAATGGTTGTAGTTTCTCCTAAAACAGACCAAGTATCATCGTAAGTAAAGTAATAACCGTTTGAAACATATTTTTTACCAAAAATATTATTTACTAAACCAGAAATAATAATCGATTTAAAGATTGCATTTGTTTTAATCTCATAAGTCACATTAAAATCATTTACAAAATAGCTTTCTAATTTTGACACTTCAGAGTCTGTATTTCCCATAAATTGCTCTCCAACATATTTGCTTAAAAAAGAGAATTGCAAATTGCTATTTGGTTGAAATACTATAGCATTTGCAGCAATAAATTCTGGTGAAAATGAAATATTTGTTTTACCAAGATTTACCAATTGTCCATCTATTGAGGCAATAGTTTCTTTGTTTTTGTTTGAACTTATGGTAATATTAGGTTGTAAAACAACCTTTTTAGAAATTCGAAAAGCAGTTTCTATTTCAAGACCTAGCCTATAGCTTTCATCATTATTTGCTCTAATAGGAGCTCCTGTATCATCTATGCTTCCAGTTAATGCCAACTGCTCGTTGTATAACATAAAATATGTATTGGCAATAATATTAAACTTTTCAGTTGTATGCCTCCAACCTAATTCGAAATCGTTTAACTGTTCTGGTTTAATATTATTATTCGTTTCAAAATCGCTTCTGTTTGGTTCACGATTTGCTCTGGCATAAGAAAAATAGAGATTATTATTATCATTTACTTTGTATGTAATTCCAGCTTTAGGGTTGAAAAAATTATAGGCTTCATCTACTTTTAAGTTTATTCTATCTGATGATAACCCAGAAGTTTTATAATCAACTAATCTTAACTGTAAATCGCCATAAAGACTTATTTTATTATTAACTCTATACGTCGCTTTTGTAAACACGCTAAAATCTTTTTTCTTTCCGTTGCCATTATAATATCGATCTCTTATTTGACTATCACTTGCGTATCTTGCCCAAATAACTTCTCCAAAATGGTCGCCATCATAACTGCTGTATGATGCTCCAAAAATTAAATCTATGTTATTGTTTTTATAATTTGCATTAGCATTTATAACATAAAAGTTATTGTCTAGCCAACGACGACGAATTAAATCGGTTGTATTAATTGTTTCTCCACCAATTTCAATCGCTTCGAAATCATAATCAGCAAAGTCTTGATCTTCTTTATATTGTTCAAAATAACCACGCCCAAATGTATAATTCAAGCTTAAGTTTGTTGACCATTTATTATTAATCCTTTCATTAAAGTGTAATTGATAATGATCTTGTTTGTAATTATCGACTTCGTTATCATAAAATTGAATATTGCCTTCTTCATCTGTATAAATGCCAGAGGAATTAAAGGTTCTATTGGTTTTTAATGTTTCAGCATCAATACCATTCCACGCTTGATAAGTGATTTCATGTCCTCCAAAAACCAGTCCTTTAATTAATGTATTCTCATCTATGTAAGATGCTTGTAAGAAATATGATTTTAAATCGGAAGTAGCTCTATCAATATAACCATCAGATTTTATTTGAGACAAACGTCCAGCAATTTCGAAATGCTTATTCAATTTTCCAGTACTAAATTTTAAGGTGTGCTTTCGGGTATTATAACTTCCAAATGAATTAGATATTTCAGCATTAGCTTTTTCAGCAATAACATCTGTTAAAATATTAATACTCGCTCCAAAAGCACCAGAGCCATTAGTTGAAGTTCCAACACCTCGCTGTAGTTGTAAACTCTCTACAGAAGATGTAAAATCTCCTAAATTTACCCAAAAAGTACCCAATGATTCAGCATCATTATATGGTATTCCATTAATGGTAATATTTGTAGATTGTGCATTTATACCACGAACACGAATTCCTGTATAACCAACTCCAGCTCCAGCATCGCTTGTAGTTACTACCGAAGGTAAATAGTTAAGTAAAATTGGAATGTCTTGACCCAAATTACGTTTAGCAAGTTTCTCTTTGGTAATATTTGAATGCGTAATTGGTGAGGTTGCATTTACACGAACTGCTTTGACCAAAACCTCATCTAGCTTTTCAACCTTTGTAGAATCTTGTTGTGTTTCTTGAGAAAAAGAAGAAACACTTATTAATATAAAAAACAATAGTTTTAAAGTCGATTTCATTCGAATAAAATATAATCGAATAAAAAGAGGTCATTATTCTTTGTTGTTTATGATTTGTTTTGATGAGATTCTTCGCTATGCTCAGAATGACAAAAATTTCCTTAGCAGCATTATCTGCTCAGGTTCAATGGGTTTGATCTCAGCCGATTTAGGCACCCCTTTTTTGAGAACTTTGCAAATATAATCATGAATTACGAATTATGAATTATGAATTGTTTAAAAATTATTCTAAATCTGGTTTCTTTCGGTTTAATTTTTTTTCTGATTGTTTATGCTTATCGTCTAAACGCTTCTTTATTACTGCTCTTGGTGTTTTTGTTTGCTTCCTTTCTTTTTGAATAATTAATCCTTCTTTTATTAAAGTAATAAAACGTTTAATAACAAGCTCTTTGTTTTTATGTTGGCTTCTACTCTCATCACTATTTAAAATAAGAAGATGCTCCTTAGTGAGCTTTGAATCTAATTTTTTTAAAAGAATTCCTATTTCATCTTCTGTTAAAACTTTGGATTCTGAAACATTAAAAAACAACATAACTTTAGATGACACTTTATTTACATGTTGTCCACCAGCTCCACTACTTCTAACGGCTTTAAACGATAACTCTGATATGAGTGCGTCAACATCCAAAATTAATTAATTTGGTGTTGTGGTTTCATCAAGTCGTTTACTGTTTTTACAGGATTAAAAGTTATTAATGGTACTTCTACAAAAATGCTATTCCAATGTGCCATACTACCATTCCATAATCCAGGTAACTCTAGTGCTTTTATATCTTTTCCTGTTTTGGTTTTCATGGTTATAAAAGCGGTTTTATAATCTACAAATTTTGTAAGATTAAATTTTTTTCCTTTATAATTCTTAATACCACAAACCAAATCTACAGGATTAAAATGTGTAGCATTTTTTAGAATATCTTTTTGAAGTTTATTCTTTTTATCTATTTGAGCAGATTCAACTATTTGAAGGGTGAAGTTTCCGCTTTCTTCCTTTACCCAAAAAGGTCCTCCTCCTGGTTCTCCTTCGTTTTTTACCATGCCACAAACACGAATTGGACGGTTTAGTTTTTCAGCTAAATATTCAATCTGATATTTTATAGAGTATTTCTCAAATTCTGAACTTATGGTTATATTCATTTTATTCGACAAAAACTGTGCAATATTAATAAGGTCTTCGTCATTAACAGCCTTATTATCTAAATCCTTTTGATATTGGAATGCTTGTTTTTGAATTTTAAGCAAAATTCCAGCTAGTATCTTCTTGTATTGCCCTACTTCTTCTTCAAAATTAAATACAGCAACATTATCAATATTTTTAACAAAAATAATATCTGCATTCAAATCATTTAAATTTTCCAATAAGGCACCATGTCCAGATGGTCTAAAAAGTAAACTTCCGTCTTCTTCTCTAAAAGGTATGTTTTTGGGTGTTACTGCAATAGTATCTGTAGACCCTTTTTGATATGAAAACGAAATATCGAATGATGTTTTGGTCTTTTTTTCTACTATTTCTTCAATACGTTTAAATTCATCATCAAATTTATGATTATGCTTTTCTGAAATTGTAAAATGTAGATTAGCTTTGTTATTTGATGACGCATAATAAGCTGCTTCAAACAAATGTTCTTCAAAAGCCGTTGCGAAATGAGTTCTATATTGATGAAATGGCAAAAGCCCTTTAGGAAAATCTCCGTAATTTAGTTTGTCCTTCTCCAACATCATTTTTACAAACAATACTATTTGTTTATTGTTTGATAATGAATCGAAATTCTTACAGTCTTTATATAATTGTTGTTTTACTTTGTAATAAAATGGAAAGTATTTTAAGCCAATTAAAAAAATTGATAGTTCTGTTGCTTTTTTTCGATTGATATATGAGTTTATACTTTCATTGTCTGAATCATATTCTTCAATAAAACTAAATAAAAATTTAAACATCCTAGTTGCAGCACCAGAAGCAGGCACAAATTTTAGCATTGATGTCGTGTCTCGTTTATTGTTAAAATATGCGATATATTCTTCCTTCTCTTTCTTATTAAGCTTCAATATTCCGTTACCAATTGTTGCTCTTCCCTTTAAATTAACAAATGGGAATCCTGTTTTAAAAAGTTGAATTTGAGCATTAACTTTTTCGACGGTCAATCCTTTTTTTTCAATCTGTTTTATGTCTTTTTCGGTAAAATTCAAGGTCTTTTTTTTAGTAATTTGTCTATATGTTTTACAGCTTCCTGTAGTCTTTCATTTTTACTTCCTTTTAGTAAAACATAAGGTCTTTTGTATTTTATTAATGCATCCTCAAAAGCTTTAAACATTCGTAATCTTTCCTTTGGTTTGTCTCGTAAATCGTCAGCTTCCCAAGGTGTATCAATATAAGTTAAAAAATACAAATCGTAAGTATTTTTTACTGCAAATTTATCTAAAACCGGATCGCATGTTCCCAAATAGTAGGCTTCGGAATATACTTTGGTTTCCAACAAATCGGTATCGCAAATTAATACCGAATCTGTTTTTTGAGCCAACTCATTTTCAAGTTTCATTTGTCCTTTGGCAATTGGTACTAAATCTTCTGGTTCGCAAGTTTTACGCTCATTATTCCATTTATCTTGAAGATATCTTCGCGCATACTCTCTTACCCAAACCGAGTTGTAGTGCCTAGCGAGCTGACTTGCGAGTGTTGTTTTCCCTGTAGATTCCGGACCAAATAAAACTACTTTTAAGCAGTTTGCAGGTTGTTGTTTAAGTTTTTCTTCCATTCAATATATCCTTGAATTGCTATAATTGTAAATACTAAATATTGTAATGATAACATTCCTAATCCTCGATAAGCATAAAGCGGAATTGTTATAATATCTGCAATAATCCATAACGTCCAATTTTCTAATTTCTTATTTGCCATGTACCACATTGCTGTAAAGAAAATTCCTGATGTTACAACATCTATATAGTTAGCAATTTGTAATTCGTAATCATACGCTTTATAAACCATGTAAGTTACAATCATAGTTATTACAAAAAATAAAATACCAATAAATTTTTCTTTTTGGTTTGTTCTGGAAATTGGCACAACCAATTTGTTTTCTTTTTTACGAGACCAATTCCACCAACCATAAATACTCATAACTGAATAGTAGAAATTCATCATCATATCTCCAAAGTATTCACTAACATATAAGATATATACAGTAATAATAGTACATATAATTCCTGTTGGATAGACTAAAATATTAGCTTTTTTCGCATACCAAACGCTCATAATTCCAAACACAAATGCAATCGCTTCTAGAACAATTAAATAGGTTGGAGTTTCTCGATAGGCATCAAGAAAAAAATCTATCATGCTATTCATACTAGTTCATTAAAAAATGATTCATCTTCTTCAAACGCTGTTCCTATTACTACCAAATCTGCACCAGCTTGGTATGCTTTCTCTAATTCCTGTTTGCTTTTTATTCCTCCACCAACAATTAAAGGAATATTTAAGTCCTTTTTTACTTTATAAATCATTGCAATATCAATGGGATGTGTTGCTCCGCTTCCAGCTTCTAAATATATGAGTTTCATACCTAAAAATTCTCCTGCTAGAGCTGTGTCAACAACATGCTGAATATTATTTCGTGACATTGGTTGTGTTTCTGTTACTTTTTGAACTGATGTTTCTTTCCCGTTTTCTATTAAAATATATCCCGTTGGAATGATTTCTAAATCAATATTTCTCAACATTGAAACTGCTTCAACATGCTTTTCAATTAAGTACTTTGGGTTTCTCCCAGAAATTAAAGATAAAAACAATAAGGCATCTGCATTGCCAGTAACTTGCGAAACGTCGCCAGGAAATAAAATTATTGGAAGGCTTGTAAGTTTTTTTATTTCTGAAACTAAAATTTCAGTTGCTAAATCATTAACTATGCTTCCTCCAACAAATACATGTGTTGCTACTGAAGTATTTACCTTTAACATGAAGCTTGATAAATGTTCTAAAACTGTCTTATCTGGATCTATTAAAACAGCAAGATTCTTTTCATTCTTCTTTATTGAAGCTAATATGTTTTTGTAAATATTTTTCATTGAATAGCATAAGCACATGCAAATCCTTCAAACTCTAAAAAATGAATATGATATCGATATTTTTTGTCTTTGTAATCAATCCAAGCTATTGTAGAACCCTCTTCAACCGTAAAAGGAATAACCAAAGTATGCCGTATAAAACTTAAACCTAAAGTTTCAAACAATTTATATATCGATTCTTTTGCACACCAAATTAAAGTTAACTTTTTAATGTAATTTTCATCATTTTTTTCTAAATAATTAAACTCATAATCCACAAATTTATTAGCAATGATTCTAATTTTGTTGCGTTGTTTTTCAATATCTACTCCAACTTTATTTTTACTAATAATTATAGCTGAAAATGTAAACGAATGTGTTATAGAAATATAATTACCGTCATTTAAATATGGCTTCCCATTATTATCGTAATGTAACTCAACATCTGTATAACCAAAATCCTTTAATATGTGTCTAACACTTAAAAAACCTCGTTGGTGCATCTCACTTTTCATACCTAATACGCGCTCTAAACTTTTAGGTTTTAAATCAATTGATTCCATCAAATCTTTATAAGATTCTGTAATCTTCCAGATTTTAACAGTAGTTTGTGAGTTAGGATGAAGGGTTTTATATAATGGCATTTATATTTCTCGGACTTATTATGTAACTTTGCAAACTAAAATTTTGCTAAAACAAATATACAATTATGAGTACAAAAACAATTCCTTATGTAGCATATAAAGTAAAAGACTTATCTCTTGCAGATTGGGGAAGAAAAGAAATAGAACTTGCAGAAGCTGAAATGCCTGGATTAATGAGTCTTCGTGATGAGTATAAAGACTCTCAACCACTTAAAGGTGCAAGAATTGCAGGTTGTTTGCATATGACCATTCAAACTGCTGTTTTAATTGAAACCTTACAAGCACTTGGCGCTGAAGTGACCTGGAGTTCTTGTAATATTTTCTCTACTCAAGATCAGGCTGCTGCTGCTATTGCTGCTGCTGGAACTGCTGTTTATGCTTGGAAAGATATGACCGAAGATGAATTTGATTGGTGTATTGAGCAAACGCTTTTCTTTGGTGAAGATCGTAAACCTTTAAATCTTATTCTTGATGATGGCGGAGATTTAACCAATATGGTGTTAGATAAATATCCAGAATTAACAGAAGGCATTAACGGTTTAAGCGAAGAAACCACTACTGGAGTTCATCGTTTATATGACAGAATGAAAGCTGGAACATTACCAATGCCTGCAATTAATGTTAACGATTCGGTAACTAAAAGTAAATTCGATAATAAATATGGTTGTCGCGAAAGTGCTGTAGATGCTATTCGTCGTGCAACAGATATAATGCTTGCTGGAAAACGCATAGTGGTTTGTGGTTATGGCGATGTTGGTAAAGGTACAGCTGCTTCTTTTAAAGGTGCTGGAAGCATTGTAACTGTTACCGAAATAGATCCTATTTGTGCTTTACAAGCTGCAATGGATGGTTTTGAAGTAAAAAAATTAGAAACCGTAATTGGTAATGCAGATGTTATTATAACAACTACTGGGAACAAAGATATTGTTCAAGCACGACATTTTGAAGCTTTGAAAGACAAGGCCATTGTTTGTAATATTGGGCATTTTGATAACGAAATTGATATGGCTTGGTTAAACGATAATCATGGCCATACTAAAGACACTATTAAACCACAAGTAGATAAATATAATATAAATGGCAAAGATCTTATTATTTTGGCTGAAGGTCGTTTGGTAAATTTAGGTTGTGCAACTGGACACCCAAGTTTTGTAATGAGTAACTCGTTTACAAACCAAACTTTAGCACAATTAGAACTTTGGAATAACAGAGATGCTTATAAAAACGAAGTGTATATGTTACCAAAACATTTAGATGAAAAAGTAGCAAAACTACATTTAGCAAAAATTGGTGTAGAACTTACTGAACTTCGTAAAGACCAAGCTGATTATATTGGTGTAAAAGTTGAAGGTCCTTATAAACCTGAGTATTATAGATATTAAATTATTAGATATTTAGAGTGCTTCGCTTTTAGATAATTTGAACCAACAAAAAACCCTTTCTGTTTTCAGAAAGGGTTTTATATTTTTAAATAAATATATGTCTTAAGCCTCAAAAGGCTCTACTGAAACGTATGATTTATTATTTTTCTTCTTTGAAAACTTTACAACACCATCAACTTTGGCATGTAATGTATGATCTTTTCCAGCATACACATTCTCACCAGGATTATGTGTTGTACCTCTTTGTCTAACGATAATGTTCCCAGCTATTGCAGCTTGACCACCAAATATCTTAACGCCTAATCGTTTCGATTCTGATTCTCTACCGTTTTTCGAACTTCCGACTCCTTTTTTATGTGCCATTTTATTTCGATTTTATATTTTATAATTAACTTAAAGCTGCAATTAAATCGGCTTTCTTCATAGAAGAAATTCCTGTAATGCCTTTAGCTTTTGCCATTTCTTTTAATTGAGCAACAGTCATTTTGCTTAAATCTTGTTTTGCCTCTTCTTTCTTGGCAACTGGCTTGTCTGCCTTAGTTTTAGCAGTGGCAGGCTTTGCTTCACCTTTTGCTTTTGGTGTAGCCTTCTTTGCTTCAACTTTAGGAGCAATAGCTTTAGGCTCTGCCTTCTTAGTTGCTTTTACTGGAGCTGATTTTTTTGCTCCTGAAGTTACAATGCTTTCTATTAAAATTTCAGTTAAAGATTGTCTGTGTCCGTTTTTAACACGGTAACCTTTACGTCTTTTCTTTTTAAAGACGATTACTTTATCACCTTTTAGATGCTTTAAGACTTTTGCTCCTACTTGAGCTCCGCCTATAGCTGGGGCGCCAATAGTTACTTTATCACCATCACCCAAAAGAAGTACATTATCGAAAGCTACTTTCTTTCCTTCTTCAGTTTGTAAACGGTGAACAAAAACTTTTTGGTCTTTTACAACTTTA
>QMOV01000024.1 GCA_003650305.1 Bacteroidota bacterium
ATAATGGATTAAATATATCTGAAGCAGAGTTTTTATCAGCGATAGATGATATCCTTTTTGTTCTTGATGCCAACAAGGTTGATAGAGTCTCTCGAAATGAATTGCTGGCAACACTATATTCTATGAAAGATGCTGTTATTAAGCAATAATTAAAACCATATTACTTCTTCATTGCCCACATCAATCATAATCCTGATGAATTTTTCATCAGGATTTTTATTTACAGACACAATTTATCATCAAATAAATCAACATCTATACAAACATGAGCGATAAATGATATAAGAATGATTTGCCTAAATGTAAGAAAAATTGTTTAACTTTTTTCAACTAAAAACCCCAAAGCTCTTGGTTCGTTATAATACACATTGTTCTTATCTACAAACCCAACATGACCTCCATATTTTGGCATTTCTAAAAATAGATTTGAATTGTTTTTTGCTTCATCAATTGGGTAACATTCCGATGATAAAAAAGAGTCGTTTTCAGCATTAATTAAAAGTGTAGGAATTGAAATATCATTTAAAAACTGTAAACTACTGCATTTGTCGTAATAATCTAAAGCATCTTTAAAACCATGCGCTTTTGAAGTATATACATCATCAAAATCTTTTAAAGTCTTAATACTCCTTATATCTAAATCGCTTACTAATTCTGGAAACTGTTTTTGCTTCTGTTTTAATTTATTTTTTAAATGTCTTTTAAATCTGTAGTGATACAATACGTTTTTAAATTTATGCAGCTCAATACAAGATCCATATAAACTACAAGGTACAGATATCGCTACTGCAGCTTTTATCTGATTTGGAATTGAACGACCTTCTCCAAGATATTTAAGTGTAACATTTCCGCCAAGACTGAAACCATTTAGATAAATTTCTGAATATTTTTTTGTTGAAATAATATGCTGAATAACATCTTCTAAATCTTCAGTTACACCAGAATGATACGAGCGAAATTTTAAGTTAATTTCTCCACTACAACTTCTAAAATTAACACAAACAGCATCAAAATTATTTTCATTAAATAGTTTAGCTCCTCCAATCATATAAGCACGTTGTGCATTGCCTTCCAAACCATGTAGTAAGATAACGAGCTTATTAGTAATTGATTTAGCATAGCTCCAATCTAAATCTAAAAAGTCATCATCATAAAGAGTTATACGCTCCCTATTTTGAACAACATCTTTAACTTGTCTTACCAAACCTGAATATGCAGTAGAAATGAAATTATTTCTAAAGCTATAAGGTGGATTATAAGAAGAAGTGACTATTGGCATAAAAAAGTACTTAAAGTGTGCTAAAATTAAAAGTGTCTAAAGTTATATTTTTCAGTTTTAAATACTTATAACTTATAACTTTAAGTACTACTTTTTTAAAGCATCAGTTGGTTTGGGTACAAAATGTCCTTTTCCTCCTGCTCTATCATCATCAAAAGTAGTAGGTACATCATCATTTAGTGTACGCTCGTTCCAAGTGATGTGTTCTGTACCATCGTCTATTTTAACCATAGTAATACAATTTTCGACAGGACATACCAATGAACACAAATTACAACCTACACAATTTTCTTCTATAATACTCGGTATTCTATTGTCCACATCTTTTGGCAAAGATATGGCTTGATGTGCGCCATCATCACAAGCGATATAACACAAATCGCAACCTATACATTTATCCTTATTGATTTCAGCAATAACTTTATGCTTCAAATTAAGATACTTCCATTCCATAACATTTGGTAATGCTTTACCTGCAAAATCGTAAATAGTATTATAGCCTTTTTCTTCCATAAATTGACGTAAACCTGCTTCAATTTCTCTTACAATTCCGAAGCCATAATGCATCACAGCAGTACATACCTGCACAGAAGTTGCGCCAAGCAAAATAAACTCCACAACATCTCGCCAAGTTTCGATACCACCAATACCTGAAATTGGTACTTTGGAAATTTCAGTATGCTGTGCTAAATCCTTAAGCATATGTAATGCAATAGGTTTTACTGCAGGTCCACAGTATCCTCCATTAGATCCTTTACCATCAACAATTGGATAAGGTGCATAGCTATCTAAATCAATTCCAACAATACTTTTAATGGTATTTATTAATGAAATAGCATCTGTTCCACCTTGTACTGCTGCTAAACCAGGATCTATAATATGCGAAATATTAGGAGATAATTTAGTAATTACAGGAATATTTGCTGCTTCTTTAACCCATTCTACAATAGTTTTTAAAACCTCAGGTTCTTGACCAACCGCTGAACCCATTCCACGTTCACACATTCCGTGAGGACAGCCAAAATTTAGTTCTATACCATCTGCTCCAGCATTTTCTACATCTTTTATGATTTGCTCCCATTCTGCTCGACTCTCAACCATTAAAGACGCAATTACAGCATGATCTGGGAAATATTTTTTTACTTCTTCAATTTCTCGAAGGTTATCTGCCAAAGGTCTATCTGTAATAAGTTCAATATTATTAAAACCCATCATTTTTGTATTTCTGTAATCTATAGAACCATAACGACTCGATACATTAATAACAGGAACTCCTAGAGTTTTCCATACTGCTCCACCCCAACCAGCATCAAAAGCTTTCATTACTTGATACCCTGAATTTGTTGGTGGTGCAGACGCTAACCAAAAAGGGTTTGGTGATTTTATACCTGCAAAATTTATTGATAAATCGATCATATTCTTTTAGTTATGAGTTGAAAAGTTATGAGTTGTTTTAACTCTTAACTCAAAACTCTAAATTCTTAATTTATTTTATTAGCCAGCTATGAATCCCTTGTGCTGCCATTTTACCATCGTAAACCGCATTTACCACTTCGGCTCCTCCATTAATTGCATCACCTCCAGCAAAGTATTTTTTATTTGATGTTTGAAAAGATTCTTTGTTTACTACTATTCGCGTTAAATTATCTATTCTTAAATCATCTATTAAACTGAATAGACTTCCTTTTTTTGATTGTCCTGTAGCTTTAATAACCATATCGCATTTAACAATAAAAACGTTTTTCATATTGATTTGGAGTTTCCCATCAACAGTTTCTGTTTTGGCAAATTTTACGCCTTCTACTTTTCCATTTCCAACTATAGCAATAGGTGTTACATTAAATAAACTATCAACTCCTGCACTAATCGCAAAATCGTATTCAAAACCATAAGCTCCCATTTTTTCTTTAGAATTTCGATACGCCAAAACCGTTTTTCTGGCTCCCATTCTTGCAGCTTCGGAAGCAGCATCCATTGCTGTGTTACCTCCACCAATAACAACTACTTTCCTTGGAACTTTTAAAAGATGTTGTTTCATTCGCAACTCTTCAATAAATTCAACTGCACCAATTACACCATCTTTGTCTTCACCTTCTAACTCCAAACTTGCAGTATTCCCTAAACCAACTCCTAAAAATATTGCATCATACTCTTTTTCTAATTGTTGTAATTGTTCTTTTGAAGTTATGGGAGAATGATACTTTATATTAAAACCCAATTGATTTTGTAAATACTCTACTTCTTTTAAAACCTCTTCGTTAGTGATTTTGTAAGGTGCGATACCATGAACTGTTAATCCTGTAGGTTTGTCTTTGGCTTCAAAAATATCAACTTCATAACCCAAAGTTCTTAATTCACAAGCACATGCAATTCCTGCAGGTCCTGCTCCAACAATAGCAATCTTATTATTTTTAGTTTCTCCTACTTTAAAAATTTCTTTACCAGAATCTATCACTTTATTAGTGGCATAATTTTGAAGTCGTCCAATTTGAATTGGAGGTACATCTTGATGATTGTAAACACAAGCTCCTACACATAAAACACCAGTTGGGCAAACAATACCACAAGCATTTCCTAGCCAATTGGAATCGAAGATAGTTTTTGAAGCACCAGTTATATTATTAGTTTGTATTTGCTTAATAAACAACGGAATATCTATATGAGTAGGACACGCTTGAACACAAGGAGCGTCGTAACAAAACAAACACCTTGAACTTTCATAATGAGCTTCGGTATCGTTCATTAACGGTTTTTTCTGCTTGAAATTCTTTTTGAATTCTGCTTCAGAAGTTGGTCTTTTGTACTGAGCCATTTATTATAATTCTGTTAATTTTCCATACGTTTCTGGTCTTCTATCTCTGTAAAATTGCCATGTAGAACGTACTTCATCTATTAAATCTAAATCGAATTCTGCTACCAATAATTCATCATCATCACGTGATGCTTCAGCAAAAATTTGTCCGCGTGGATCCACAAAATATGATTGTCCATAGAACTTTCCTAAATTCCAAGGTTTCTCTTCTCCTACACGATTAATGCAGCCCATAAAGTAACCATTGGCTGCAGCATGAGCAGGTTGTTCTAACTTCCATAAGTATTCACTCAATCCAGCAACTGTTGCTGAAGGATTGTAAACAATTTCAGAGCCATTTAATCCTAACACTCTTGCGCCATCAGGAAAATGTCTGTCATAACAAATGTAAACGCCAACTTTAGCATATTTTGTTTGAAATACAGGATACCCTAAATTACCTGGTTTAAAGAAGAATTTTTCCCAAAAACCTGTAGTATGCGGAATATGATTTTTTCTATATTTCCCTAAATAAGTACCATCAGCATCAATAACAGCAGCTGTATTGTATAAAATACCTGCTTGCTCCTTTTCGTAGATAGGAACAATAATTACCATGTTATGCTTCTTTGCCAAGACTTGCATTTTTTCGGTTGTTGGTCCTGGTACAGATTCGGCTGATGCATACCATTTCATATCCTGTCCAGGGCAAAAATATGGCGTATTAAATATTTCTTGTAAACACAAAATTTGTACGCCTTGTCTCCCAGCCTCTTCTATAAATGGAATATGCTTATCGTACATAGCATCCATGATTTCCTTTATAGTTCCTTCTCCTTCAGTCATAGGAAGACTCATTTGTATCAATCCTGATTTTATTTTTCTGCTCATAGTTTAGAGTTATGAATTGTTAGTTTAGAGATATGAATTGTTTAAATATCGTTGTTTAGTAGTTAGAATTATACTACTTAAAATTTTAATCAACTCTTCACAATCTTTATTTGATTTGATAAATGTTTCTTGACTTATGAAATCACTATCCTTTAGTAAGTTTAGCCAATATTTTGTTTCTCGTGCTTCTTTTAAGGATATACCTAATTTAAAAACGAAATCTTTTTTTGAAACAGCAGAAATCGCTTCATTTACATTTGCGCCAATTGAAGTTCCTGAACGAAGAATCTGTTTAGGCAACACAAATTCATTATCTTTTTTTAATTCTTTATATACTGAAATGATTTGTACTGCAAAAGCGTATGCTTTATCAGCAATTATACTTTTGTTTTCTTTTTTTAACTCTACACTCATAATTCAATAATTCTTAATTAGATAACTGTTTTTGATGTTTTACTTCTTGGAATAAATTGTCCGTGACCAGCACTTAATTTACATTCACCATTTTCAATAGCTATTTTTCCTCTTAATATTACTGTTTCTGTTTTACCTATAACCTCTTTTCCTTCATAAGCTGAATAATCGCAGTTCATATGATGTGTTTCAACTGAAATATTATGTTTTTTAGTTAGATCGAAAATTACAATATCTGCATCACTTCCAATTGCGATGGTTCCTTTTCTTGGATACATTCCGAAAATTTTAGCAGCATTTGTAGAAGTTAATTCAACATATTTTGTGAGTGATATTTTTCCTTGATGAACACCTTCTGAATATAAAAATTCAATGCGATGTTCTATTGCTGGATGACCATTTGGGATTTTTGAAAAATCGTCTTTTCCCATTAATTTTTGTTCCCAATTAAAAGGACAGTGATCAGTGCCAACTACTTGTATTAATCCTTGATTGATTCCAGACCACAAGGCTTTTTGATCTTTCTTTTCTCTAAGTGGAGGGCTCATAACCCATTTTGCTCCTTCAAAATCTTTTTCATATAATGAAGCATCTAACATTAAATACTGTGTACATGTTTCTACAAATACTTTTTGATTCCGTTGTGTGGCTTTCCGAACTGCATTTAGGGCTCCTTCACAAGTCATATGAACAATATAACCCGGACAATCAGTATACTCTAACATATCAGCAAATCGGCCTGAAGCTTCAGCTTCTGTAACTTCAGGTTGAGAGAGATAATGATATAAAGGTGATAGATTCCCTTGTGCTTTGTTTTTAGCTATTAAAGAATCAATCATATCACCATTGGTAGCATGAACTGTTACTAAACCACCATACTTTTTTACAATTTTCATAAGTTGAACCATTTGTCCATCATCAATCATCAAAGCGCCTTTATAAGCCATAAATGTTTTGAAAGAACTAATTCCTTCTTCTTCAATCATTTGAACAACTTCTTTGGCAACATCGTCATTAAAATCGGTTACAGCCATATGATACGAATAATCACCAATGGCTTTTCCATGTGATTTTTGTTGCCAAGTTTTTAATGCATTGTGTAATGTATCACCTTGTGTTTGTAAAATAAAATCGATAACCATTGTAGTGCCCCCATGCAAAGCTGCACGAGTTCCAGTTTCGTAATCGTCACTGGAATATGTTCCCATAAAAGGCATGTCGAGATGCACATGAGGATCAATTCCACCAGGGAATACTAACTTATTAGTAGCATCTATAACTTTATCTGCTTTATAATTCAAGTCCTTCCCAATGGCAATAATTTGTTCTCCCTCAGTATATACATCAGCAATATAGCTTTCTGCTGCTGTGACTACTCGACCGTTTTTAATTAAAATTGACATATTTAACTATTAATTTTTATATTTCTCGTAATCAATAAATTTACAAGTTTTTAATCAATATCACTTATATTTAATTTACTTTTTGATTTATTGTTGGAAACCTTACTTACTATCACACCAACAATAATAGCCAATACAAATGAAGGTCCAAGGACATCTAACTTTTCAAAGTATATTCCGATTGAATCAATTTTAGTGATTCCAAATTTAAAAAGAGGTACTGACAAAAACCCTGTAATCATTGATGCTATTGCTCCTTTTTCATTAAACTTATCCCAAAAAAGAGATAGGATAATTGTTGGACAAAAAGTTGCTGCAATCCCAGACCAACCAAAAATCACAAACCAGAAAATAGTTCTTTCGGGTATTGTTATTGCTACTATCATAGCTATTATTAATGCAAAAATGGCTAACATCAAAGTGATGATTCTTGAAGTTTTCGCAAGCTCTTTTTCAGTTTTGTTAGGTTTAAATATTTGTTGATAGAAATCTCTTGAAATAGCACTTGAAGCTACTACCAAAAGTGAATCTATTGTTGACATAATTGCTGACAATACTGCTGCAATATAGATTCCTATTAAGGTAAGTGGCATTATTCTTTCTACTAAAAGCGGAAGTACATTTTGTGCTCCATTCCCTAATATTTCTTCTGGATTTGCATCAATTGATGTTAGTAAATATCTACCAAAAATTCCGATTAAAACTGCACAAGAATCTGTTAATATTGTAAATACAACTGCAACCCAACGTCCTTTTTTAATTTCAGAAACACTTTTAATGGACATAAAACGAATAAACAATTGTGGTGAACCCATAAAACCTAATCCGATAAATACAAAGCCTAATATTGTAAAAAGATTAATTGCATTAAATCCACCTTCTCCCCAAACATTAAGAAAAGAAGGGTCTAATTTTGTGAGTTCTTGCGCGATTGAAACATCCGAGCTAATAGAAAAATAAGCTACTATTGGCAACAACACTAAACCAATAAGCATGATAAGTCCTTGAAACACATCAGACCAAGCCACGGCAACAAAACCACCTGTAAATATGTATGCTAATACTATGAGGAAACCAACAATTGCTCCAGTAAAGTAATTCCAACCAAGAAAGGATTCAAAAGCTGAACCAGTTGCATCGATTTGTGCACTTACATAAATAATTACAAATAACGAAAGTGCTGTAGCAGCAACAATTCTTAAAGTATGTGTTGTTGATTTAAAGCGACTAACTAAATAGTCTGGTATGGTTATAGAATTGTATTTATCGGTTAGTTTCTTAAACTTTTCAGCCATAAAAAACCATGATATAGAAACTCCAATAACCTCACCTAAAACCACCCAAAACGCCGAAACACCAACCATTGCCCCAAGTCCAGTGAGTCCAAGTAGTAACCAAGCAGATTCGCCTGTTGCTCTGGCTGAAAAAGCAACTACCCAAAAATTTAGCTTTTTACCTCCAACATAATAATCTTCGGTGTTTTTAATGCGTTTTGAAGCGAAGTACCCAATTAAAAAAAGGATTACAAAATAGCCAAATAATATGATGTATTTTGTAATCAAATCAATTCGATTTCTTCATTAAGAAATAATATAAAACAAACGAAATTATAAACCCTGAAAACCAAGAAACTGCATATAAAGAGCTCATTGCTGGAATCCATTTTCCTCCAATGGCAATAAATGCACCTATTAAAAGTGAGATTATTGCAGCTTTATTAAAACCTGAACCTCCAAATGTATAGACTCCATCTGTTTTATATAATTCTGCCAACTGGATTTCTTTTTTTCGAATGAGATAATAATCGCAAACCAAGATTGCTAACACAGGTCCTAAAACTGCACTAACATCAATTAATAAGCCTTGAATTTCGTCTAATAACAACCAAGGAAATATTATGATTCCAATTATTCCTGTGATGATTCCGCCAGTTCTAAAACTAATTTTCTTTGGCAATAGATTAGAAAATGCATTTGCAGGAGCAATTACATTTGCAGCAATATTTGTACTTAAAGTTGCTATAATCATAAATATTTGGGAAATAACAACTACCCAAACATTATCAAATTTTGCGAGTAACGCAATTGGATCCCAAGGTGCATCATTTGCAATTAAGATATCATCAAAATTAATTACTGCTGCACATGTTACGAATATTCCAACAAAAGAATATAGCATCATCGTTCCTGGTAACCCAATAAACTGTCCTTTTACTTGAGCTGCTTGTGAAGACGAATATCGCGTTATATCTGCAATACTCAACGACATTGTTGCCCAAAAACCAAGCATTGCTGTTAGCCAAATTAGGTATTTCCATATTTTATCTCCAAAAGTGCTATTGTCATTTTTTGGAGTAACATTTGCTATTGTTGATACTGCAGTTTCATTTTTTAATTGCACTTGATACGTGTCATTTTCTTTTAAATTTTCAACTGAAATATTAGTATTTGATAAGTCATTCCAACCTAATTCATTTCCGTTTAAGATAAGCTGATATTCTGTTGCTTTCGGTTTTCCTAATTTATCAGTGATAGGATTTATCTGAATAAAAGACTGATTTGATTCCTGATATATTTCGGCAACAGGTTTTTCTAATTGTTTACTTTGTTCCAGAACTATTCCAAAGCCATCCGCTTTATTTATTCCCCAACCTATCAACACTAAACCCATAATGATAAGTATTGGTGCTGAATATTCTTCTAACCATTTGATGCTTTCTGTGCCTTTCCAAATAAAAAATATATTGATAAACCAAAATATTCCGAAACACACAAACTGCCCAAATGATAATCCAACTACTGCATCATTTCCAGAAATAGCAATAAATATAGAATAGATTGCCATACCTCCAAGCCACGTATTTACACCAAACCAACCACAAGCAACTATGCCACGAATTACAGATGGAATGTGGATTCCTTTTATACCAAATGAAGAACGACCAATGACAGGAAAGGGCACTCCATATTTTACACCAGCATGACCATTAAGTACCATAGGCACTGTAATAATTAAATTTGCTACACCAATAATAATAAGTGCTTCAATCCAACTTAAACCCGTTTTTATCATATAAGACGCCAACAAATACGTAGGAATACAGACTGCCATTCCAACCCAAATTGCTGCAAGATTCCACTTTGTCCAGGTTCTTTTATTAACCGGAACTGGAGCTAAATCTTCGCTGTATAAAGGTGAACGGGAAACGTCTTCTTGTAACTCTACGATGTCTTTGTTCATGCTTAATGGAACGTTTATCTTATATATTTTATTTGTTATTCATTCTGATTGAAGTGATGAATCTCTACATTCTATTATGAGATTCCTCGTGGTTCGTTCCTCACTCTGTCGGAATGACATTCTCTTATTTAACAATATTCCGTTTTTATTCAAAAGATTCCTGCCTGCGCAGGAAGTTGTTAATTACAATATTTATCCGCAATTGAAATGGCTTGTGAGACAATCTTTAATCCTTCATCTACTTCTGCTTTACTCACATTTAAAGGAGGTGCAATAAAAATATAGTTCCATCGTACAAAAGTGAACATACCCAATTCTCTAATTTTTGCAGTCATTTTGTTAGTTACTTCCATATCTTTTGGTGCAGCATTCCAAGGCGTGATTGGTTCTTTGGTTTTTCGATTTTTAACGAGTTCGATACAACCCAACAATCCTGTATTTCTAAAATCGCCAATGGATTTATGTTTACGCTTTAGCTTTTCAACTTCGGCTTCAATGTATAATCCCATTTCGGCAGCTTTTTCAACTAAATTATCTTCCTCAATAATTTTTAAATTCTCTAATGCTGCTGCACATAATGTTGGATGTGCCGAATAGGTTAAACCGATAACCATTGGATTGTCGTTAAAATAGTCTGCAATTTTGTCGGTTACAACTACACCACCAAGTGGTAAATATCCTGAAGTTAATCCCTTGGCTAGACACATAATATCTGGAGTAACATCATGATGATCTATACCGAACATTTTTCCTGTACGTCCAAAACCACTCATCACCTCATCATCAATTAATAAAATACCATATCTATCACAAATCTCTCGTACTTTTTTAAAATACATTGGAGGATATTTTATACATCCTGAAGAGCCAGATTCTCCTTCAAAAAGAATAGCTGCTACACTTTCAGGGTTTTCAAATTTTATAACACGTTCTAAATGTGCAATTGCTCTATTTCCGCACTCTTCTATTGTTGTTGAATTCCAAGGACAACGATATGCATAAGGATTCTCCACATGCACTACATTTGGCATTGCTTGAGCATCTACTGGAAAACGTCTTGGATCTCCACTGGCTGTCATTGCACCGTAAGTTGCACCATGATAAGCCCTGTATTGTGTTATTATTTTGTGACGCCCTGTATAAATTCTTGTCAACTTAATTGCATTTTCAATGGCTTCAGCTCCACCAAGTGTAAAGAAAGTTTTAGTTAAATTTCCTGGTGTTATTTCAGCAAGTTTTTTACCAAGTCTCCCACGAACATCTGTTGCCATACCAGGAAACACATAACTAACCTCCTTCATTTGTTTTGCAACTGCTTCAGTAATACGCTGGTTACCATGACCAATGTTTACATTCATTAGTTGTGAAGAAAAATCAAGGTACTTTTTACCTTCTCTATCATAGATATAAGAGCCTTCAGCATACGATGCGTTTATTGGATTTAGATTACCTTGTTTTGACCAAGAAAAAAGTGTATAATCAAGATTGTTTTTTAATATTTTGTCGTTCATGTTTTATTGTTTGATGCTTGATGACCGAAGTCAGGTGCTAATTAATTTTATGAGATCTCAAATATTGTTTTCATTCTTCAAACAATTTTGGGATAAGCGACCACTAGGGTTTTTAAAAACAAACCCTTGTGTCTGCTTAACTCATCCAGTTGGTTTGTGCTTCAGGATTCCATTTGGTTGTCGTTTTTTTATTTTGTGTCCAGAATTCTATTGAACTTCTACCTGTAATATCGCCAACGCCGAATTTAGATTCGTTCCAACCTCCAAAAGAAAACGGTTCTCGTGGTACAGGAACTCCAATATTTACACCAATCATTCCAGCGCTTGCGCGTTCCATAACTTGTTTTGCCAGTCCACCACTTTGTGTAAACACAGCAGCAGCATTACCATAATTCGAGCCATTTTCGATTTCGATGGCTTCATCTAAATCTTTAGCTCTTATAATTGAAATTACTGGTCCAAAAATCTCTTCTCGAGCAACAGACATATCTGTCGTAACATAATCAATAATGGTTGGTCCAACATAAAATCCTCCTTCTTTACCTTCAACAGTTGTGTATCTTCCGTCAAGTAAAATTTTTGCACCATTTCTTTCCGCTTCAGCAATATAACCCTCAATACGCTCTTTTGCTACAGCACTAATTACAGAACCCAAATTTTCACCTGGAATTAATTTTTTAGCATCTTCTACCATTCTATCAATTATATGCTGAATATTATCTACGCCAACCATAACCGAAGCTGCCATACAACGCTGACCAGCACAACCAGACATTGAAGCCACAACATTAGATGCCGTCATTTCTGGATTAGCATCTGGAAAAACCAATAAGTGATTTTTTGCTCCACCAAGAGCTACACACCTCTTTAATGTAGAAGTCGCTCTTTTGTAAACAATCTTTGCCACTTTGGTAGAACCTACAAAAGATACTGCTTTAATATCAGGATGATCGCAAATAGCTTCAACAACGTCTTTGGCTCCATTTACCAAATTAAAAACACCATCAGGTAATCCTGCTTCTTGAAGTAATTCTGCCATTTTCACTGTACTTAAAGGCACAATTTCAGAAGGTTTCATGACCATTGTATTTCCAAGTACTAATGCATTTGGCATCGTCCAATGTGGTACCATATTTGGAAAATTAAAAGGAGTTATTGATGCTACGACTCCGAGTGGTTTGCGTTCAATTCTACACTCTACGCCTTTGCTGACTTCTTGTACTTCGTTAACAACTATTTGTGGCATTGAGACTGCAAACTCGCAGAGTTCCATGCTTTTTTCAACTTCGGCTTTGGCTTCTCCATAAGTTTTACCGTTTTCGAGTTGCACTAGTTTTGTTAACTCATCCATGTGTTTTTCAAGTAATGTTCTGTATCTAAAAAATATTTGAACACGATCTTTTAGTGTCATTGCTGACCAAGAAGGAAATGCACTTTTGGCAGCTAGCACAGCTTTGTCAACGTCTTGAGTGGTAGAAAGTGGCAATGTAGAAATAACGCTTCCATCAATTGGACTTATTACATCCATTGACGATTGTCCGTTTCTCCGGATAGTTATCGGGACGAATTTACCATTTATATAATTTTTTACTTCGGAAAGTTGGGCTGTTAAATTCATTGAATTAATTATTTTTTTAGACAAAAAAGAATACTATTAATAAACTATCATTTTGCTGATAATTTCTAATCGTACTCTAGTCAAATATATGGAATATATCTTAAAAAATGTTTCAGATTGGATTAAAAAACTAGAATGAATGTACATGGATTCCTGCCTTCGCAGGAATGACAATCCTATTTAAATACATCTTCAAAAGTTTTATTAAACTTCTAAAGATGTAAACTTAAAATTAGTACCATCAAATAGTCCTTTATCGCTTAATTTTAAAGAAGGGATTACCAACAGTGCCATAAATGAAAGTGTCATATATGGCGCATGAAGTTTGCTACCCATTTGCTTTGCCATTTTGTCTAACTCAGCATATTGATTACCAATAATATCGCCAGATTTATCACTCATAATTCCTGCTACTGGAAGCGAAACTACTTTTTCTTCGGAATTGGACACAGCAGAAATTCCGCCCTTGCTTTCTATAATTAAATTAACAACTTTACAAATTGCTTCGTCAGAAACGCCAACTGAAACAATATTGTGTGAGTCATGACCTACGGAAGATGCAATAGCTCCTTCTTTTAATCCGAAATTCTTAATAAAAGCAATAGATGGCTCTTGATTATTGTAGCGATTTACAACAGTCATTTTTAAGATATCTTTATCAACATTAGAAATAAGGTTTCCATTTTCTATTAATGCATCTTCAACGATTTCGTTTGTTACTAGTTGCCCCTCAAGAGCTTCAATAACTCTAATTTGTTTTATAGAAGATTCAAATCTGAAATTTGAAATTTCTTTTTTATCCGTATTAAAATTATTCAGTATTTCAAAAGGCACAGATTCAATAAGTGATGTTCCATTGTCAAAAACCATTTCTCCGTTAATGTAGGTTTGCAACACACTAAAATGTGTAAGGTCTTCAATTACTGCAAAATCTGCTAAGTCACCTACTTGCAGCAAGCCAATATCTAAATTATAGTGCTTTACTGGATTAATACAAGCCATTTGCAGCACTTTAAAAATATCCATTCCTTTAGCGACTGCTCTTGCACAAAGATTATTAATATGACTTAACAGCAAATCGTCAGGATGCTTATCGTCGCTACAAAACATCATATTTTCAAAATGTTCTGGAAGTAAATCAATAAGGGCTTCAAAGTTTTTGGCAGCTGAACCTTCGCGAATAATGACTTTCATACCTTTTTGAAGCTTTTCCAATCCTTCTTCGTAGTTAAAACACTCGTGGTCTGTAGATATTCCAGCAGTAATATATTTGGTAATATCATCTCCTCGTAAACCTGGAGCATGTCCATCTACAGGTTTGTTGTAATGCTTTGCCCAAGCAATTTTTTTTAGCACTTCTTCATCATCAAATAAAACACCTGGATAATTCATCATTTCGGCTAAATACTTTATGTCTGGATTAGCCATTAATGTTTTTATATCATTAGAATCTATAACTGCTCCTGCAGATTCAAAGCTTGTTGCAGGAACACAAGAAGGTACTCCGAAATTAAATTTAAAAGGGACTTTTTTTCCATTATCAATCATAAACTCAACACCTTCAACACCAAGTACATTTGCAATTTCGTGAGGATCGGAAACTGTTGCAACTGTACCATGAGTTACAGCAATTTTGGCAAACTCCGAAGGCACCAACATTGAGCTTTCAATATGAATATGTGCATCCACAAATCCTGGAAGAATATAGTGTTCTACATCGTGTTCTTTCTCTGTAATAGAATTAATCTTTCCATCAACAAATGTAACTTCTCCTTTATAAATGCGTTTGTTTTGTATATCTACTATTTGTCCTTGTAGTTTCATGCCTCTCTGCTCTTCGAGCATCTCTCCAAAGGAGAGAATAATATTAATTTTATTTCAATTTATAATGAATTCTTCATCAAGTGCGGAATGACAAGATTATTACAATTCATTTTTTAACTTCTCGACTACGCTCGAAGTGACAGTTTAATAGTCTTTTATTTCAATCTTTAAAATCTGCTTTGTTTTATCTGTAACTTTAAAACGTTCATCAGGTCTTATATTTATAACCCAAACGATATCATTTTCTGAACATAACAACCAAGTATTTTCTTTATCGATTAAAGATAATTTTTCATCTTTAAAAAACTTGCTTAACTTCTTTTTGCCTTGCATTCCGAAGGGATAAAAATAATCGCCTTCTTGCCATTGTCTTACTGTTAAAGGAAAAATTAATTTGTCTTTATCAACATAAATAGTTGATGCGTTTAATTCGTTTAGTTGTTTAGTTGTTTCAAAATTCAAAGTTCCAATAATTGTTTCAAATTGTTTCGTGTTTTCTTTTATCAACAACCTCTTGACTGCGCTCGAGGAGACATTTGAGTCAAGATTTGATAACAACAAACAATCTCTATCTTTAATTAAACGATGTGTTTTAGAAAATACTTGCTTACCAGATTGTGCTTCTAACAAATCATAAATATCATTCCATTCGGTAAAACCATAGGTTCTTAAAAGCTCGTACAAATAGGCTTTAGGATTTGATAGTTTTTTGATTTCTGCAATGTTGAAACTGATGCTATTATCGCCTACATCCTGAATAACCTGATTTGAAATATCGTCTATTTGATCATCAATAATATCTTTTGAATCTTGAAGATGCTCAATAGTTTTATTAAAATTATGAAGCATTTGCGGATTGATTTCCTTTAGCTTTGGAATTACTTCCAGTCGTAATTTATTGCGTAAATATTTGGTAGAAGCATTACTGGTATCTTCTCTCCATTTTAAGTTTTCTGTTTTAGCGTATGCTTCAATGTCGCTTCTGGAAAAAGGCAATAATGGTCTAACGATATTTTCGTTAATTTCTGGAATTCCTGTTAAACCTTCAATTCCAGTTCCTCTTGACAAGTTGATTAAAAATGTCTCTAAACTATCATCGGCATGATGAGCAGTTAATATATAATCGAAACCTAATTGTTCTGCTAATTCATCAAACCATTGGTAACGCAACTCACGAGCTGCCATTTGAGTAGAAAGCTTGTGATGTTTTGCGAAGACTTCAGTATCAAAACTTTCAATAAAAACTTCCTTTTTTAAATCATCAGCAAATTTTATCACAAACTGCTCGTCATTATCACTTTCATTTCCACGTAAATTAAAATTACAATGTGCTAATTCAAAATCTAAACTCAATTTTTGACACAAATGAGTTAAAACCATACTATCAATACCTCCAGAAATAGCAATAAGGAGTCTGCTCTCGGTTAAGAAAGAAAGATTGTATTTGATATGATCTTGAAAATATTTAAACATTATGCTAATTTACATTTTGTCTAACCATTTTAAAATAGTTTGTATAAATTCTTCTTTGCACAAATCGTGATGCAACTCATGATATCCATTATCGAACAAAGCCAATTGAGCATTTGTTGAGTTTTTACAAAACTCTTCAGATCCTTTATAATCAATAATACAATCTCCAGTGCCATGTAAAACCAGCATTGGCACTTGTAATTTATTAGCATTAACTATTGCCCATTCTCCTGCATCAATCACTGGAAATATAAACATCGGACTTACTTTATCATGAACCAATTCGTCATCACAATATTTTTGAACTTCATTTTCATCTCTAGAAATTGCTTCTACTTCTAGTTCGCTTGGCAATGTTAACGACGGTAAAATTTTGAGCACTAATTTTCCGAAAACAACTTTCCATTTAGGTGGATTAAATGCTAATCGCAAAAATGGGCTTGATGCAATGACTCCTTTTAGCGTATGGTTTTTTGTTAATGAGTAATTAATAACAAGATTTCCTCCTAAACTATGACCATAAAGATAAATAGCTTTTTTAGGAAACAATGCTTCTGCCTTTTTTATGGCATAATCTATAGTTTCAAGCAACGCTTCATAACTTGGACAATGACCACGTTTGCCAGTTGTTCGCCCATGACCGAATTGGTCGAATGCAACTACTCCAAATCCTTTATTTATTAAATGTAGAATTACAGATTGTTCATAACGTGACGAATGTTCTCCCATGCCATGAACTAATACAATTACAGCTTCCACTGTTTGAGGTTTCCAATATTGCCCGAATAATTCGGTATCATGTAAGTTAAATTTAAATGTATTTTCCATAATTAATTTTCTAAAACTGTTCGCATTGCCTTCGCTTTAATTAAACATTCTTCATATTCTTTTAAAGGGTTGCTTTTTGCTATTATTGCTCCACCAACCGAATAAGAAACGAATTTATTGGTTTTGTTATACAAAATGCTGCGTATCACAACATTAAAATCGAAATTTCCATTGGGTTCAAAATAGCCAACTGCTCCAGAATATAAACCGCGTTTGGTTTCTTCTAACTGTTCAATGATTTTCATTGCTGAAATCTTCGGTGCTCCTGTCATGCTTCCCATTGGGAACGTCGTCTTTAAAATATCTATTGGATTTACAGATTTACCTACTTTTGAAACTATAGTTGAGACCATTTGATGCACTTGTTTATACGTGTAAATTTCACAAAGCTCTTCGACTTTTACACTTCCTCTGATAGCTGTTTTAGATAAATCATTACGCACTAAATCTACAATCATAATATTTTCGCTACGCTCCTTTTGGTCATTAAATAAGTCTTGTTTTAGTTTTTTGTCTTCTTCTATATTCTCTGAACGCTTTGCAGTTCCTTTTATAGGTTGGGAAATAATTGTACTACCTTCCTTTTTTAAATAACGTTCTGGAGAAGCTGATAGCAAATATTTATCATTGCACTTTAAAAAAGTAGCAAATGGTGGATTGGAAATTGAATTGAGTTTTAAATAAGTTTCTAACGGATTTATGTATGTGTCTTCGGCAAAAAACTCCTGGCAAAAGTTTGCCTCGTAAATATCGCCTCGATGGATATGTGATAATATATTGTTTACTTTTTCGAAATAGTCGTCTTTATGGATGCGAAGTTTTATCTTGATTTCGTTTGAGACCTTTCGACTGCGCTCAAGGTGACATTCAGTTTCATTAGATATAGCTTTCAAATCAGCTTCTAATTCATCTTCAACACAATTTAAATATTGAATTTCTATCACATTTTCTTTAAATAAAAAGATTTTTTTTGGCTGAAAAAAGTACAAGTATGGGAATTGCAATCCATCAAAATTATTAGATTGCAAATCTTCTATATCATTTTTCAAATCGTAAGTGAGATACCCAAAAATCCAATCGTTTGTAAGTGTTTGGTATTCTTTTAATTTATCGAAAGCATCAATATAATCTGTTTGGATACTTGTAAAAGCGTCAACAGCTAAAATAGCATCATATTTTGAGTACTGCTGATTATCCCGATGACTATCGAGATTTGAATCTAACCAGATTATATCATCAAATTGCTGGCTCCAAAGTAAGAGTTGCTCTTTAAATGATTCAGTATTTTTTAATGTATGTTTTTGTTGTGTTCTCAATAAAAAAGTAATGATGACAAAGAACTGAAAATAAAGTGTCTTAAAAAACTATCTTTGCAGCTTAAATAGAGATTGTGACTTTTAGAGATTTAAATTTAAATACGCCTTTATACAATGCTTTAGACGATTTAGGACTTACAACTCCTACTCCCATTCAGGAACAATCGTTTAATGTTATTAGTTCTGGTACAGATATGATAGGTATTGCTCAAACCGGAACGGGAAAAACTTTTGGTTTTTTACTTCCTATTTTAAAAAATTTAAACTTTTCTAAACAGGACAATCCCAGAGTTTTAATATTAGTGCCTACTCGAGAACTTGTTTTACAAATTACTGATGAATTAGAAAAAATTACCAAATATATAAATATTAGATTTCTAGGCGTTTATGGTGGCACAAATATTAACACTCAAAAACAAGCTGTTGCCGAAGGTTTGGACATTTTGGTTGCAACTCCAGGTCGTTTGTACGATTTGGCCCTAAGTCGTGTGCTTCAATTAAAATCTATACAGAAATTAGTTATAGACGAGGTTGATGTTATGTTAGATCTTGGGTTTAGACATCAGCTTATTAATATCTTCGATATACTTCCTGAACGTAGGCAGAATATTATGTTTTCGGCAACGATGACACATGATGTTGATGCAATGATTAACACCTTTTTTGTAAATCCGAAACGCATTTCGGTAGCTGCTTCTGGAACTCCTTTAGATAATATTTTACAGCAACGCTATGATGTTCCAAATTATTACACTAAAGTAAACTTGCTGAATCATTTGCTAAATGATAAAAAGGTATTTAATAAAGTTTTAATTTTTGTTGCGTTTAAACGAATGGCAGATCGATTATTTGAAGCATTGGAAACCACTTTTAGTGACGAATGCTGTGTGATTCATTCTAACAAAACACAAAATTACAGACTTCGAAGTATTGAGCAATTCAGGCAAGGAGATAACCGTATTTTAGTTGCAACAGATGTGATGGCTCGTGGATTAGATATTGATACTATTTCGCATGTCATAAATTTTGATACGCCTGACTTTCCAGAAAATTATATGCATCGCATTGGTAGAACAGGACGTGCTGAAAAAGAAGGAATCTCTTTACTGTTTTCTACAGAAAAAGAGCAAAACGGATTACAACTTATAGAGGGTTTAATGCAAATGCAAATTGCATTAATTGACTTTCCTGAAGATGTAGAAGTTTCAACTGAACTTATTGAAGAAGAGCGGCCTAAAATTATAGAACATCATAATCCTACTAAAAGAAAGTTTGATGAAGATGCTCCTGGACTAGCTTTTCATGAAAAAAAAGATAAGAACAAAAAGGAAAATTTAGGAGGTTCGTATAAATTTAAGATTGCTGTCAAATATAAGAAGCCTAAAACGCGAGGAGATAAGAATTATAACAAACGGAATAAAAAAAGGAGTTAAAAAAGCACCAATGAGGTGCTTTTTTATTTGTTTTTCTAATCAGCAACAACAGCTGCAGATAATCTTTTATAAGTTCCGTTTTCTAATCGATCTCTAATTGCAGAAAAGGCAACTAAAGTTTCTTCTACATCTTCCAAAGTATGTGTAGCTGTAGGTATCATTCTTAATAAAATTACACCTTTAGGTACCACAGGGTATACTACAATTGAGCAGAAAATACCATGGTTTTCTCTTAAGTCCCTTACCAATGCCATAGCTTCAGGAACACTACCTTGTAAAAATACAGGAGTCACACAACTTTGTGTTGTACCAATATCAAAACCACGTTCTTTTAATCCAGATTGTAATGCATTAACAATAGTCCAAAGATTTTCTTTTAATTCTGGCATTGTTCTCAACATATCCAAACGCTTTAGTGCTCCAACTACTAATTGCATTTGTAGGGATTTAGCAAACATTTGAGAACGTAAATTATATTTTAAGTAATCGATTATTTCTTTATCAGCAGCAATAAAAGCTCCTGTTCCTGCCATAGATTTAGCAAATGTTGCAAAATATACATCGATTTCATCTTGAACACCTTGTTCTTCACCTGCTCCTGCTCCAGTTTTACCTAAAGTACCAAAACCATGAGCATCATCTACTAATAGTCTAAAATTATAGTCCTTTTTAAGTGCTACAATTTCTTTAAGCCTTCCTTGTTCACCACGCATACCAAAAACGCCTTCAGTAATTACTAAAATCCCACCTCCAGTATGTTCAGTCATTTTTGTTGCTCTTTCAAGGTTTTTTTCTATACTCTCAATGTCATTATGCTTATAGGTAAATCGTTTTCCCATATGCAAACGCACTCCATCAATAATGCATGCATGAGCATCGACATCATAAACAATAACATCGTGCTTTGTAACTAATGCATCAATGGTTGAAACCATACCTTGGTAACCAAAGTTTAATAAATATGATGCCTCTTTGTTAACAAATTCAGCTAATTTATCTTGTAATTGCTCGTGAAGTGACGTATGACCAGACATCATTCGAGCTCCCATTGGATATGCAGATCCATATTGACTACCAGCTTCAGCATCAACTTTACGAACTTCGGGATGGTTAGCTAATCCTAAATAATCGTTTATACTCCAAGTGATTACATCTTTGCCTTGAAACTTCATTCGGTTAGAAATCTGCCCTTCAAGTTTAGGAAACACAAAATAGCCTTCTGCATGAGAAGCCCATTTTCCTAGCGGTCCTTTATCCCTGTATATTTTTTCAAATAAATCCTTCATCTATAATTCGTCATTAGTTTAGTTATGCAAATTTAATCAATTAAATTTTGACTGCATAATTATTTTATCTACCAACTTCCAAAACATTAGTCATAAAAAAACCTGTAAAACTTCATTAAAAGTATTACAGGCTTGATATTATAATGTTATTTTTAGTTTATATGCTGTATCCTTTTAACAGTTGCTTCGTTTTTACTGTCAAAAAATCCTTGTTCTTCCATCCATTTATCGTTAAATATTTTGCTCATATATCGTGACCCATGATCTGGAAAAATAACAACAATCTTATCTCCTTTTTTAAATTCACCTTGAGCATTAAGTTGTTTTACAGCTTGCAAAGCAGCTCCACTAGTATAACCAACAAATAAGCCCTCTTTTCTAGCAATTTCTCTTCCTGTATGAGCACTTTCTTCGTCAGATACTTTAATAAATTTATCAATCAGATCGAAATCTGTTGCTGTTGGAATTAAATTTTTACCTAAACCTTCTATTCGGTACGGATAAATTTCGTTGGCATCAAACTCACGTGTTTCATGATATTTTTGTAATACTGAACCAAAAGCATCAACGCCTATAATTTTTATAGCTGGATTTTGTTCTTTTAAATATTTTGCTGTACCTGAAATAGTTCCTCCTGTTCCACTACAAGCTATTAAATGGGTGATTTTCCCTTCTGTTTGTGACCAAATTTCTGGACCAGTAGTTTTATAATGGGCTTCAATATTTAATTGGTTAAAATATTGATTGATATATACTGATCCTTTTATTTCTTCATGTAAACGCTTTGCTACTTGGTAGTAAGATCTAGAATCGTCTGCACTAACATGTGCTGGACATATATAAACCTTTGCTCCCATTGATTTAAGCATATCAATCTTATCTATAGAAGATTTAGAAGTTACAGCCAAAATACACTCATATCCTTTAATTATACTCACCATTGCAATACTAAAACCAGTATTGCCAGAAGTAGTTTCGATAATGGTGTCACCAGGTGAAAGGATTCCTCTTTTCTCTGCTTCTTCAATAATATAGAGTGCTATTCTATCTTTAGTGGAGTGTCCAGGGTTAAAGGCTTCTACTTTTGCTAAATATTCACCTTCAAAACCCGAAGTTATTGTATTTAATTTAATAAGTGGTGTGTTTCCTATAAGGTCTAACACGTTATCAAATACTTTCTTGCTTTGTTTCATAAAGTATTATTATGAGTTACAAATTTATTAAATGTAACTTTTAAACTTGGCAAAAATAAAAGAATTTTTTGAAATTATTCGCTTTTACCTTCCAAATCTAATAAAAAGGCATATTCTAGAGCATCTTCTTTTAAAGCTTCAAACCGACCAGAAGCTCCAGCATGACCAGCATCCATATTGGTTTTTAGCAATAAAATATTATTGTCTTTTTTTAGGGTTCTCAATTTAGCTATCCACTTGGCAGGTTCCCAATATTGTACTTGAGAATCGTGTAAACCAGTAGTTATTAATAGGTTTGGATAGTTTTTTTCTTCAATATTATCATAAGGTGAATATGACTTTAAATAATCGTAATATTCTTTATCATTAGGATTTCCCCATTCGTCATACTCTCCTGTAGTGAGTGGTATATTTTCGTCTAACATCGTAGTTATTATATCTACAAAAGGAACTTGAGTAACAACTCCGTTATATAGTTCGGGAGCTAAATTAACTATAACTCCAATTAACAATCCTCCAGCACTTCCGCCCATTGCATAATGGTGTTTTGCTGATGTATAATGGTTTTCGATTAAGAATTTCGAGCACTCTATAAAATCGGTAAATGTATTTATTTTCTGAAGTAATCTTCCATTCTCATACCAATGTCGTCCCAAATACTCTCCACCTCTTACATGTGCTATGGCATATATAAAACCACGATCTAACAAACTCAATCTAATTGTAGAAAAAAATGGATCTATTGTAGAACCATAAGAACCATAAGCATATAGCAATAATGGCGTAGATTTATCTTTTTGAGTTTTGTGATGATATATTAAAGAAATCGGAATTTTGGTTCCGTCTTGTGCTGAAGCCCAAACGCGTTCTGAAATATAATTTTCTTTATTAAATTTTCCGCCTAATACTTCCTGTTCTTTCTTAATTTCTTTGGTTTTTGCAACCATATCAAAATCAATAATGGAGGAAGGTGTTGTTAACGAATTATAACCATAACGCAGTATTGTTGTGTCAAATTCTATATTTGTAGTTGTATATGCTGTATAAGTTTCATTATTGAATGGTAAATAATACTCTTCTGAATTATCCCAACGTTTAATCCTAATTTCGTTTAATCCATTACGCCTTTCGCTAATTACTAAAAAGTCTTTAAATATATCGATGCCTTCTAAAAGCACATCTTTTCTATGCTTAATAAGGTCTTTCCAGTTTTCAATTTCGGTAGTTTCTTCACTAGTTCTCATTAGTTTAAAGTTAGTCGCATTATCAGCATTTGTAACGATAAAGAACTCGTTCTCGTAATGATTAATGCTGTATTCTAAACCTCTAATTCTTGGCTGAAACATTTTAAACTTACCTTCAGGATTATTTGCATTTAGTATTTGATACTCGGTTGTAAGTGTGCTATAACTTGCAATGACAATATATTTTTTTGATTTAGTTTTATAAACTGAAGTTCCAAAAGTATCATCATCTTCATTAAAAATTAATACATCATTTTTAATCGTATTACCTAGTTTATGCTTAAATATTTTATCTGAACGTAAAGTGTGCTCATTTTTAGAGGTATAAAACAATGTTTTATTATCGTTTGCCCAAGTTGCACCTCCTGTAGTATTCTTAATAGTATCCTTATAGGTTTCTCCAGTAACTAGATTTTTTATTTGTAAAGTGTATTGTCGTCTGCCAACAGTATCAATTCCGAAGGAAACTAAATTATTGTTCGGGCTTATACTAATACCTGCAAGTTTAAAATAGGAATGGTCTTTAGCCATTTTGTTACAATTGAATAGGATTTCTTCTTTAGCTTTTATAGTTTCTTTTTTTCTTGTATAAATTGGGTAATCTTTTCCTTTTTCGAACTTAACAATATACCAATAGTTATTGTATTTATATGGTACAGACTCATCATCTTCCTTAATGCGAGACTTCATTTCTTCGAACAAATTGGTTTGAAAGTCTTTTGTGTGAGCCATTATATTCTCGCAATAAGCATTCTCCAGCTCTAAATAATTGGTGACTTCTGGATTTTCTCTTTCGTTTAGCCAATAGTAATCGTCTATTCGTAAATCGTTATGCACGATTAACTCTTTAGGGATTTTTTTTGCAATTGGAGGGTAAATAGATTTTTTCAAAAGGAAAATTTATTATACATTTTTTAGGTGTCCAAAAATATAAAATTCAGTTGATAAACAATTTGCTTTTATTATAAATCATCAAAAAAATAAAAAGCTGGTTAGTTCAATTATTATTAATACTACTCCAATCATTACAGATATAATTCCTGCAACTCCTATTTTGTGAGCAAATCTACCTTCATCATTAATTTTTATTTCTTCTGTTAATCTCACTAAATAAACACCTAAAATAATTAGTAAAATTCCCAAAAAAGCATTCAAAAAATCCATTCTCCTTAATTTATTAAAGTGGACTTAAGCTTTTAAGAGCTTCCAAAACCTTCTTATGCATCTCATCGGTATAATCTAAATGTGTGACCATACGAAGCTTTCCGCCTCCCATTCCAATGATTTTTATATTGTTATCAGCTAATTTTTGTACAAATGTAGATTCATTTACATCATCATTTAACTCAAAAATAATGATGTTGGTTTCAATTGGTTCGACAGTTTTTATTATTGATAATTGACTTAAAACCTTTCCAATTTCTTTGGCTTTTTTATGGTCTTCTTCTAATCTATCAATATTATTATCTAAAGCATACAATCCAGCAGCAGCGAGATAACCTACTTGACGCATATTTCCGCCAAAAATCTTTCTAATCCTAATTGCTTTTTGCATAATGTCTTCATTACCAACTAAAATAGAACCTACAGGACAACCCAAACCTTTACTTAAACAGACAGAAATAGTATCGAACTCTTCACCATATTGTTTTGTTGTTTCATCCTTTGCAACTAAAGCATTCCAAATTCGTGCACCATCTAAATGATAGCCTAAATTATTATCGTAGCATACTTGTCTAATCTTTAAGATTTCTTCAAAATCCCAACACGCTCCTCCTCCTTTATTTGTCGTGTTTTCTACAGCAACTAAACTTGTTTGGCTATAATAATAATCTTTTGGGTTAATAACTTCTAACACTTGATTTGCAGTAAACATACCTCTAATACCATCAATTAATCTACAAGAAGCTCCACTATTAGCAGAGACTCCACCAGCTTCATAATTGTAAATATGAGCGAACTTATCACAAATTACCTGATCACCTGGATTTGTGTGTAGCTTTATTGCTGTTTGATTTGCCATGCTTCCAGAAGGGAAAAACAATGCTTTTGGCTTACCAAACATGGTAGCAACTTTTTCTTCTAAGGCATTAACGGTTGGGTCTTCCTTAAATACATCATCACCAACTTGCGCACTCATCATGGCATCCAACATACCTTGTGTTGGCTTTGTAACAGTATCGCTTCTTAAATCTATAATCATATTCAGCACTAATTAGTTGAATAACTACACAAATCACTTCCTATTGGAGAACCATCAGGAATTTTTGGTGAAGCTGAAAGTTTGAATTCTTCTGGTTCTTCATTAAATCGTTTAATTAAACGCTTGTATTGATTAGAATAAGCTGAATTGTCTAAACCTTCAAAAATTGATTTTAAGGCTTTATTAGCTATTGCATTCACTTGAAAATAAGCATTATCGTTTACAGCTAAATTCATAATATATTTTAACACATTTTGATTTATCATTTGTTGTATTTCATTTAAATATGCATCATTATATTTTTTATTAAATGACTGATTAAAAAGTATTTGCAATACTTCATCTAAACCTAATTGACTATTATCTAAACTCTTTTGCTGTACCATACGGTTAGCTCTTTGTGGATGTAACAATAAACTTAATGTCATATCACTTGCAGTAGATGACACACTTAAAGCATCAAAGCCTACTCCAGTTTTCCCTTTAAATGATTCTCTGCTTCTACCATACGCAAAAGCTCTTGGAGGAAACAAATCTAGTTTGTGCTTCGGAATTGCTAATACTTCGGCATCAATAGTTTTCAAAATAGAATTTAGTGCAGTTCGTTGTGCATTTACACCTACAGCCTTAGTCGTAAACTGTCCATCGCCTTTAACAGCATAGTTATAATCCAATCCACCAACTACTTTTACAGCAGCCTCTGTTTGAAAGCGATGAAAGAAATATAATGGTACAAACACATCTTCTAAAACGGAATACGGTTCGTTAGTACGAATATTATCTTTCGAAAAATTTGAAATAGCTGTTGCTCTTACATTTAAAACATGTTCTAATCCTTCTGAAGCCGTTTTACCATTATCCCAAAGATGTGCTAAAGCATGTGCTCCTCCTCTTGGACGTGCATCACTATCTGTTATAAAACGTAATCCATCTTGCTTTGCTTTATCAAGTATTTTGTTGAGTTTGACTCTTTCATTTGCATTATTATCAAACTCCGAATAACTATAAGCAACAGTTACTTTATCCCAATCTCCGATTTTTGTGTCGTAGGCATTGCTTAAATCTATTTCATTATTATTATTAAGTGTTATTAGAGGATGCGGATAATCCATTACTGATGCTCTGCCATTTGTACTTGCAGCAAAATTATGCGCAAAACCAATAGTATGACCAATTTCGTGTGCGCTTAACTGCCTAATTCTTGCCAGAGCCATTTCCAACATTGGTTTATAATTATCGTCACGTTGAGCAAAAGGTTTATTCATCAATGCTTGAGCAATTAAAAAATCTTGCCTAACTCTTAAACTTCCTAAACTAACATGACCTTTAATAATTTCGCCAGTTCGAGGATCAACAACACTTGCACCATAACTCCATCCTCTAGTTGAACGATGAACCCATTGTATTACATTATATCTGCAATCCAAAGGATCTGCATCTTTTGGTAACATTTTAACCTGAAAAGCATCTTTAAAACCAATAGCTTCGTAGGCTTGATTCCACCAACGCGCTCCATCTAAAAGTGCAGAACGAATAGGTTCTGGAGTTCCTGTATCTAAATAATAAATAATAGGTTCTACAGCTTCACTATTTGCTACTGTTGGATCTTTCTTTTCTAAGCGATGACGAATAATATATCTTTTTCTTATTTGCTCTTGTACAGGAGTTGCATAATCTAAATAAGACATAGAAATTGCTCCACTACGCACATCAAAAACTCTTGGTTTATAATTTTTATCTGGAAGTTCGATAAACGAATGATGTTGTATTACTGTTACTAAAGATGATGTTGGAGTTACGCTTCTAATGTTTCTACCTTTTGGATCACCTTTAAAAGTTAATAATGCTTCAAACTCCACATTCTTTGGGAAAGCTTTAGTACGCTCTAATGATAATGCGCTCTTGCTTAAATCTAATTTATAAACACCTTCATTAGCGTTTTTTAATCGGTTTGCCACACCATGAGTGTCTTGCATTAAAAAAGGTGTAAAATCTATGATATAATTATCGTCTTTTGATTCTTGTATTTTGAAACCAAATAAAACCGATTTTGCAAAAGCTTGTTCAATACTCTTTTTTTCTAATGCATTATCTGTAATTGCTCTATAATCTTGATTTGGTTGAATGAGTAGTAGCTTATTACCTGCTTTAATGAATTTCACTAAACGTTCTGCACCAAGCTGTCCTCTATCGAGCCCTATATCGTTAGAACCAATTCCGCTAGAAAGAGAGCTTATATATAGAAACTCTTGGTTAAGTTGCTTAACTTCCAAATAGATTTTGTCGTTAGCTTCTTCGTAATGAAAATTAAAATAGCCTTTATAATCTTTAAGTTTTTTTTCGCTTAAAACTTGAGAAAAAGAAGCATTGACAATTAAAAATAATACTGAAAATATAAGTGGTTTTTTCATATTAAAAATTTAGAATATAAAATTAAACAAATTTATCATTACAAGATGTAGTTTAATGGCAGTATTAAAAAAAGAGTCTTAATTTATATGCTTTGCTGGAATATTAATAAGCATTCTAAAATAGAATAAATACATCTTAACCAAAATAAATGAACTTCAACTATTTAACGAATTATTAAGAGTTTGGACTAATTTTTAAGTTTGTTTCCTACTTATTAC
>QMOV01000025.1 GCA_003650305.1 Bacteroidota bacterium
CACTTATGATTATTTAAAGGTTGAAGATTCTTTTATAATACCCAGCATGCATTTAAAGAATAAGAATTATGACAAAGCATCTTCTGGATATTTAGAGATACAAAAACAAGATTCTACAAGTGTGCTAATTAACGAAAGGGAATTTAATAGTCTTGGCTATAAATTATTGAGAGATAAAGAATATGAAAATGCTATTGAAGTATTTAAAATGAATGTAGTCTTATATCCTGAAAGTGATAATGTTTATGATAGTTTAGCTGATGCTTATTTAAGGTTTGGAGATAGTTTACAAGCTTTTAATAATTATACAATAGCATTAGAATATAATAACGGAAATAAGAGAGCAAAGCAATATGTTGAAGCATATAATAAAAAGTATAACTAAAATCTTGTACAAGATTTATTAGCTATTCCACTTAATATTACAACCAATACTGGGTTTTTGTATCGTTGTATTTTCTTCATCCTTAAGTAAGCAATCCAACGCGTGTCTTACATCTTTTCCTGTAACAGGAATACCATTTTCTGGACGAGAATCGTCTAACTGTCCACGATAAACTAATTTTAATTCAGCATCAAACACATACAAATCTGGAGTGCAAGCAGCATCATAAACTTTTGCTATGTCTTGTGTTTCATCATATAAATAAGGAAAAGGATACCTAACTTCTTGAGCATGAATTTTCATTTTCTCTGGACCATCTTGAGGATAAGTTTCAGCATCATTACTAGATATAGCAATAAAACCTAAACCTTTTTCAGAATAATAATTTGCAATAGCAACTAATTCAGAATTTACATGAACTACAAAAGGACAATGATTACAGATAAACATAATAACTGTTCCTTTATCACCTTTAGCATCATGCAAATTAATATAGTTATCACTTACAGTATCTAAAAGATTGAATTCTGGTGCTGATGTTCCTAAAGGAATCATGTTAGACGGAGTTCTTGCCATGAGAAAATGTTTTGTTCAAAGTTCGTAAATATTTGTATTTTTAAAAAATGACTGAACAAATAACTTTCGAAGATTTTACAAAAGTAGATTTACGTGTAGGAACAATTATTGAAGTAAACGATTTTCCAGAGGCTCGTAATCCTGCTTACACATTGACCATTGATTTTGGTGAATTAGGAATTAAAAAATCATCAGCTCAAATTACTACGTTATATTCAAAAACCGAATTACTTAACAAGCAAATTGTTGCTGTTATTAATTTTCCAAAAAAGCAAATAGGAAAATTTATGAGCGAATGTCTTGTGCTTGGTGCTGTTAAGGAAAAAGAAGTTACTTTACTTAATCCTGAAGTGAAAGTAAAAAACGGTTCAACTGTATCTTAAATGCTTATGCAAGAACTAGATAATGTTCAAATAAATTTTGATAGTAGCGGACTTTGGGTACTCAATATTGCACTTGCTGTTGTAATGTTTGGAGTTGCTTTATCAATTACCATCGATGATTTTAAGCATATATTGCGTCAACCAAAATTAGTTTTAGTTGGTGTTTTATCGCAGTTTGTTCTCTTACCTTTACTTACTTTTTTATTGATAATAATTATAAAACCACTACCAAGTATTGCTTTAGGAATGATGATGGTTGCAGCTTGTCCTGGTGGAAACATCTCTAATTTTATGACACATCTTGCTAAAGGAAACACTGCATTATCAGTAAGTTTAACAGCATTTGCCACATTTTTAGCGATATTTATGACACCTTTTAATTTTCAGTTTTATGGTAATTTATACGAACCTACTGCACAAATTTTACAAACTGTAAAGCTTGAGCCTTTTGAGTTAGTAAAACTTGTCGTCTTGATTTTAGGTATTCCTTTGGTTTTAGGAATGTTTTTACGAAGTAAAATCCCAGAATTTGCAGTTAAACTCTCAAAGCTATTGAAACCATTTTCTATTATTGTTTTTATTGCCATAGTGATAATTGCTTTTTCTAATAATTTGGATGTGTTTAATAATTATGTACATCATGTATTAGTTATAGGAGTTAGCCATAATATATTAGCCATTTTATTGGGATTAATGGTCGCTAAACTATTCAGATTATCGCTAAGAAATCAGAAAACATTAGCTATTGAAACAGGTATTCAAAATTCAGGATTAGGTTTATTATTAATTTTCACTTTCTTTAATGGCTTGGGTGGAATGGCAATTTTAGCAGCATTTTGGGGAATATGGCATATTATTTCCGGACTGTTATTAGCATTTTATTGGTCTAATAAAACATCAAAAGCTTGAAGAAGATTTGGCTACATAGCGTCAGAGCGTATATTAAAATTGGATTATTTTTTTATTTTAAAGAAATTAGACTAATTGGTGCTAAACATATTCCTAGAGATAAACCAGTTTTGATTTTACCAAATCACCAAAATGCATTGTTAGATGCACTTTTAATTGCTGCTAAATGTGGACGTTTTTCTTATTTTTTAACTAGAGCTGGAGTGTTCCAAAAACCCTTTGTCAGCAAACTACTGAAAACCCTTCAAATGCTTCCTGTGTATCGTATAAGAGATGGTTGGAGTAATTTAAGGAATAATAATTCCATTTTTGAATCTTGTTCAGATTTATTAAATCAAAACGAAGTCGTTGTTATTTTCCCTGAAGGTAGACATAATCTTAATCGTACTGTACGACCTATAAAAAAAGGGTTTACGCGTATTGTGTTCGATACACTTGAAAAATATCCTGAAACCAATTTACAATTAATTCCAGTTGGTTTAAATTTTACTAATGCTAAAGGCTTTCCAGATAGCACTTCTATCTATTTTGGAAAACCTTTAGCTGCAAAATCTTTTGTTTCTAATAATAGGAATCAAGATGTTGTTAACTTAAGAAAAGTTATTCATTCAGAAATTTCTAAACTTACGACTCATATTCCAACGGAAAACTATAAAGAAACGATTGAAAAATTAGATGCTTTACATGTTAATTACTTAAACCCTGAAGAAGTAAATAATTGTATTGCTAATAACCTTGAAAATTGTGAGCAAAAGCCAAAATCTAAAATTAATTGGTTGCGCTCTTTATTAAAAGGATTACTTATTTTAAACATTATTCCACCTTATGTTATTTGGAAGTTTGTAGTACAACCAAAAATAATAGAACTGGAGTTTACAGCTACGTTTAGATTTGCAATAGCTATTACTCTTGTTCCTTTGTATTTATTAATAATTTGTTTGGTGTTAACTTCTGTGCTTAATCTAACTATTGGTTTGTGTTATGTATTGTTTGTATTGATTCTTGGAGTTTTGGCTGTAAAATTATAATTCTTTCCTAAAGAAAATAGCATTCATAAGTAACTTATTTGTGCCATACCAAAAAGCTCTAAAGTTTGTGTTATCAGTAAATGCAACCACTTTCCCACTTCCTAATCGTTTTATTTGTAGAGGCACAGTACCACCCAAACTATCTAAATTTTGTTTAGAGATATAACCACTTAAAATAGGGTTTTTAGTATATTTTATTGGGTTGTTATAGCTTAGAGAATCAGCCTTCATAAAAATAGTCGTATTTCTAAACAATGAAATTTTATTATTCTTATAACCAAAGTTTATAGGATGTGACCTGTCGGTTTCTGCTTCAAAAATTGCTCCTCCAATAAATTGTGCACCTCTAAAATTACCACGTTCTTCAAACGTTACATTTTTAGCTGGAACATCCACTTTTTTAAATTCTAACTTGGCAAACTTTTTAGATTTAAACCACTTTAAAGTATTTCTATATCCAATTATAGTGCCTCCATTTTTAACCCAAGACATTACTTTTTTAGTATTTGCTTCACTTAAACCAGAAGTTGATGAACTAGGAACAATAATAGTATTATATCGACTTAAATCGGAACGACCAATGTTTCTGGTATCCAGCTTAGTTACTGTTATATCATATCGTGTATCGAATAAATGCCAGATTTCTCCAGCATCGTAAGATGAAATTCCGTCTCCAACAAGTAATGCAATTTTTGGTTTTTGTAAGGCTCTAAAATGATTACTTCCCAAATCTATACCTTGTGTTAATCCTGTAGAAACGGCATCAATTTGCACATGGCTTTCTTTAGCTAAATCATTTAAATAAGTATATAGATCTTTTGATTTCAATTTTTGATTTTGAACAGGAATTAATATGGTTCCATAATCATATCGCTTTCCGTTTAAGCTAAATTGTTTCATTGCAACTTTGGCACGTAGGTCTTTGTTTAAGATTTTATTAAGAAGCTTTGGCGAATAATATTCATGCCATTCCATTACATATGCATAATTACTTTGTCCAGAAACTTTACCAGTTTTAAATTGAAGGTCAGTTACTTCTGCTCCTGCATTATTTGTCGAAACACCTTCAGCATAATCTAAATTGAATGCTAAGGGAAACGTCCATGCTGACACATCGTAAAACAAACTGTCTTGAAATTTAGTTCGTTTCTCGAACATGGCATTTATTAAACGATTATTTTTCTGATTTTTAGGGATAATATAACTGTATCCTTTTTTAAAACGTTTGCCATTAGCTGTAAAATCTTGTTTTACTTCATTGAATTTAATCTGGTGACGTTTTAAAATTTCTGCCAAATGATAGGTTTTAGCTGCATCTTTTTCATCTCCAAAAACAATAGCTTTCCCGTTTTCTTTAGCAGCTTCAGTCCTAGCATTGTTAAAAAAGTTATGCTGATAATTTAATATTTCTTTGCGCATGTTTTTTGCAGCTTCTAAAGTCGATAAAGCAGCTGTAAATTGGTTGCGAATAGCAAACGGAAACGTTATAATTCCGTTGGCACTTTCTTGTATATGACCTCTGGAACTTGCTTGTTCAAACAAAATACCAATTCCGCCATTAATATCTGGAAAAGTTGATCCTTTTCCATAATAAAAATCGTCGAAACTTTCTTCGGTATAATATAGTGAGCCAATTTTATCGAAAGCTTTTGCATGATAATTTGCAATACTTTTAGTAAGTTCTTGATTTAATTTTGGTGTTAAAGGATGAGTTCTTGATGGAATCCCTGGCTGAAAAAAGAAAGTGGCATTAGTTCCCATTTCATGATGATCGGTTAAAATGTTTGGTAACCATTTGTGAAATGATGCTATTCTAACACGAGATTCTGGAAGTTGTACTGGTAACCAATCACGATTCATATCGAACCAATAATGATTAGTTCTTCCTCCAGGCCATACTTCGCGATATTCTCTATCGTTAGGATCTGGATTTAGATTAATACTCTTATTTGTATTTGCCCAATATGCAAAACGTTGTAAACCATCTGGATTTAATGAAGGATCGAATAATATAACTGTATTATCTAATAATTCATTAATAGCATTTCCTTCAGCAGCAGCTAAATAATAAGCAGCTAAAAGTCCAGCATTAGAACCACTTGCTTCGTTACCATGAATTGAAAACCCTTGATACACTACGATTGGCATATTAGAAACGTTAGTATTAGAACTACTATTAGTTGCAGCCAAATGTTCTTTGCGAATATCATTAATGCGTTGATGATTATTTGGCGAAGTAATAGTAAGTAATAAAAGAGGTCTGTCTTCAAAAGTCTTGCCTCTATTTTCAATAGTAATTCTGTCTGAAGCATTTGCAAGTGCATATGCATATTGCACCAATTTATCGTGTGTAACATGCCACTTACCAACTTGATGTCCAATAACACTTTCTGGTGTTGGTATATTTGGATTGTAAGTTACATTTTGTGGAAGGTAATAAGATAAATCGATTTCGTTCTGTGCTTGTAAAAATACACAAGATAAAAGGCAAAGTAAAAATAGTTTTTTCATTATAATGTTAGTTAGAGCATAAATATAAAAAAACCGCTACTAAAAAGTAACGGTTTTAAATATTTTAAGATTTTATTGTGCTTTATATGTCCTCAAAATTCACATCTGTAAAACTTTCAGAAGATGAAGGAGTTTCTTCGGTTGTTTCTTCAGTAGTCTCTTCATTTGTAATAAACTCTTCTTTTTTGAAATCTTTTTGATGACGTTCACTTATTACTTCTTCACCTTTTTCATCAATGATATAGTCAGTCATTTCGCCTAAAATATCTTTAAATTCAGAAAAATCTTCTTTATATAAATAAACTTTATGCTTTTTGTAATGGAATGAACCATCATCATTTGTAAACTTCTTACTTTCGGTAATAGTAAGATAATAATCTCCAGCTTTAGTAGATCTAACGTCAAAAAAATAAGTACGTCTTCCTGCTCTTAAAACTTTGGAAAAAATTTCCTCTTGCTCCATCATATCCTTATAAGCCATAGTTGTATTGTTAAATTTGTTTTATTTTTTAATGACTCAAAAATCTAAAAAAAATATGTACCAACCAACTAATTATGATATTTCTTTTTTTTAAGTCTGTTTTTATTGATTTTTAGATGTTTCTGAAAGCTGTTTTAAATAGAGGTTTTTATAGTAGCCATCTATGTTTATGAGTTCATCATGAGTCCCATTTTGAATTATATATCCATCATCCAGAACTATTATTTTGTCTGCATTTTTAACTGAAGAAATTCTATGACTTACAATAATTGTTGTTTTTCCTTCTGAAACTTTATCAAGATTGTTAAGTATTTTTTCTTCTGTTTCTGTATCTACAGCAGATAAACAATCATCTAACAATAAAATTTTTGGATTTTTGATTATTGCTCTTGCAATAGAAACACGTTGTTTTTGTCCGCCAGAAAGTGTAATACCTCTTTCTCCTAAAATTGTATCGTATCCATTAACAAACTTGATTATATTTTTATGTACAACGGCATTTTTTGCTGCTTGAACAATATCTTCATCTGTCGCATTTGTAGAACCGAATTTGACATTATTTTTTATAGAATCCGAAAACAAAAAAGCATCTTGTGGAACATAACCAACAGAGTTTCTTAAACTATTTAGGTTTACTTTTTCAATCGAATTTTCATCAATTATAATATTCCCATCGTTAATATCGTAAAGTCTTCCTATTAAATCCAATATCGTCGATTTACCTGAACCTGTTTTGCCAATAATTGCAAGAGTTTCACCTTGATTTACACTAAAACTAATGTCTTTTAGAGCTTGAATATTGGTATCATCGTAAGTGAACGATACATTCTTAAATTCTATATTTCCTTCAATTATAGTTGGAGTTGTTACTCTGTTTTTTATTTCAGGTTCAACTTTTAAAAATTCATTTATACGCTTTTGAGAGGCTTCGGCTTCCTGAACGATTGAAGTTACCCAACCTAAAGCAGCAACTGGCCAGGTTAGCATATTAACGTAAATAATAAATTCTGCAATAGTACCAAAATCTTCTATAATGCCATTAATATATTGCGTACCACCAACGTAAATCACCAATAAATTACTAGCACCAATTAGTAAAATCATTAAAGGAAAAAAGAGAGCTTGTACTTTTGCTAGATTTATTTGTTTTTGTCTGCTTTCTGTAGATAAAATTTCAAAATCAGTATTGGTTTGAAGTTCTATTCCGTTAGCTTTTATTACCGAAATTCCGCTAAAAGATTCTTGTGCAAATGTTGATAATTTCGATAAATATACTTGTACAATGGTACTGCGTTTATGTATTACTTTGCTTAATGTGTATATAGTAATCGATAAAATAGGAAGCGGAATAATAGTATATAAAGCCAGAGTTGGTGCTTGGTTAAACATATAAATTAGGGCAATAATAAACAAAGTAACAGTATCTATACTATACATAATTGCAGGACCAACATACATTCTTACTTTACCAACATCTTCACTAATCCTGTTCATTAAATCACCAGTTCTATTTTTTTTATAGAAATTTAAAGATAATCTCTGGTATTGTATATAGATTTCATTTTTAAGGTCAAATTCTATAAAACGAGAGACATTAATAATGGTTTGGCGCTTTAAAAAAGTGAAACCTCCTGCAATAAGAGCAGCACCAATTAAATAAAGTATATTTATTGCTAAATCGGTTTTAAAAGTAGCATCAATCTCTCCGTCTAATTTAGCAACAATTACATTAATAGATTGTCCAATTAAACGTGGTGTAAATAAAGCAAAAATTTTAGCAAGAATAGTAATTGCTATTCCTATTAAAAGCCTATCTCTATATTTTTTAAAATATTTATTAAGGTGTTGTAATTCTTTCATTTACAATTATTTTGCAAAACATATGTTTTTAACATTTTCGCATTTTAATATCATTTTTTTTGCGTAAACTGTAATATTCAGTTATTTTTGCACGCTGTTATTAGATATTATTCAAATAACAAACATATAAAAATATTTTTTTTAAATGATTTTAGACGTTATTAATTCAAACGAAATTAAAAAAGTTGATCCAGTATTTGGACAACTTTCTTTTGATAATCACGAACAAGTTGTGTTTTGCAACGATAAAGATACTGGTTTAAAAGCAATAATCGGAATTCATAATACGGTTTTAGGACCAGCTCTTGGTGGCACAAGAATGTGGCAATATAAAAATGAATGGGAAGCATTAAACGATGTGCTTCGTTTATCTCGTGGCATGACATTTAAAGCTGCCATTACTGGATTAAATCTAGGAGGTGGAAAAGCGGTTATTATTGGCGATGCTAAAACTCAAAAAACTCCAGAATTAATGAAACGTTTTGGAGAGTTTATTCATTCGTTAAGCGGAAAATATATTACTGCCGAAGATGTTGGGATGGAAACTGTAGATATGGATTTAGTTAGAGAAGTAACACCTTACGTTACAGGAATATCTGAAAGTAAAGGTGGCGCAGGAAACCCTTCTCCAATTACAGCTTATGGAGTGTTTATGGGAATGAAAGCTGCTGCGAAATATAAATTTGGGACTGATATTTTAGAAGACAAAAAAGTATTAGTGCAAGGTATTGGTCATGTTGGAGAATCTTTGGTAGAAAATTTAGTAAATGAAGGAGCTGATGTAATTATTGATGATATTAATGAAGAACGTTTACAAAAAGTGAGCAATATTTATGGAGTTTCAATTTATAGAGGAAGCGATATTTATTCGGAAGAGATAGATATTTATTCACCATGTGCTTTAGGAGCAACTGTAAATGATGATACAATTTATAAAATTAATGCTCAAGTAATTGCAGGTGCTGCAAATAACCAATTGGCAAGCGAAGAGAAGCATGGTCGCATTCTTCAAGAGCGAGGTATTGTTTATGCACCAGACTTTTTAATTAATGCTGGTGGTATTATTAATGTATACGCCGAATTGGAAGGTTACGATAAACAAGAAATTATTCGTAAAACAGAAAATATATATAATACAACTTTAGAAATATTAGAACAGGCTAATGCAAATAGTATTACAACCAATCATGCAGCTCTAAATATTGCTAAGAGTAGAATAAAAACTAGAAAAAAAGAGAATTCAAAATAAATTCTTTTTAAAATAATACTATTTTTGTGAAGCGAAAGATATAATCTTTCGCTTCATTAATTTAAAAAAAACTCCTCGATTTTTATCGAGGTAACAATTAAACTGTCATTCTCGCGAAAGCGGGAATCTAAATAACAAAAGTGTCTTATAGATGTGAATTGATGAGATGTAAATTAATAGTTATTCCAGAATTGGAATTTAAAGTTCTTTAAAATATGCTTAACAGAAGACATATTCGCGTAAAAGTAATGCAGATAATTTATGCATTAAAAGGCAATGAAAATGACGATCTTAAAAAAGATGAACGGTTTTTATTGCATAGTATCGATAATATGTATAATCTTTATCTATTAATTTTGTCACTATTAATAGAAGTACAAAGTCAAGCAGAAGCATATCTTATTAAATCCCAACAAAAACATCTTGCAACTGCCCAAGAAAAGAATCCTAACAATAAGTTTATAAATAATGCAGTTTTAATTCATCTTAAGAATAACACATTACTTCTGCAAGAACTTGAAAAACGAAAAATTAATAACTGGAAACTAGACAATGAGTATATAGAAATTGTATTTAAAGCACTTTTAAAAAGTGAATTATATAAAGACTATATGTCGAATACCACAGCATCATTTCAGGAAGATAAAACGTTTGTGATAATTTTTTTTAAAAACATAATAGCTCCAAACGAAAAATTATACGATTATTTAGAAGATAAGAATATTACGTGGTTAGATGATTTGCCTGTTGTAAATACTACAATTGTAAAACTTTTTAGGAAGATGAAGCAAAATGCTACAGAGCATTATTTTTTACCTCAATTATTTAAAGATAAAGATGATAAAGATTTTGCAATAGAACTTTTGCAGCAAACAGTTTTAAATAATGATGCTTTTAGTGAAGTAATTGCAGATAAAACTACAAATTGGGATAAAGATAGAATAGCTAATATTGATTTTGTGTTGTTACAAATGGCAATTTGCGAGTTTCAAAAGTTTTCCTCTATTCCAATAAAGGTTACAATAAACGAGTATTTAGAGATTGCTAAAGAGTACTCTACACCAAAAAGTAGCATTTTTATTAACGGAATTTTAGACAAGGTGGTAAAAGAATATGAAGCTAAAGGAAAGTTAAATAAAGCTGGTAGAGGATTGTTGTAATAAAAATTTATTATTTTTATGCCCAGAATATTAAAAAACTAATATTAACCCAAATGTTTATCTTGAATAAACTATAAAATTAAAGAACATGAAAAAAGCAATTTTAGGATTAAGTGCCTTATGTATGGTAGCTTTTACCTCTTGTAAAGAAGACGCAGCAAGTAAAGTAAAAGCTGAAAATGTTACCCAAGCAGCAGAAAGAGATGCAGTATCTGGAGATTTTCCATCTATTACATTCGATAAAACTGAACACGATTTTGGTGAGATTGAAAACGGAACTCCTGTAGAGACTGTATTTTCATATACTAATACTGGTAAATCACCTTTGGTAATTACAAATATTAAGAGTACTTGTGGGTGTACTGTACCTAAAGATTGGAGTAAAGAGCCTTTAGAGTCTGGTGCTTCTGCAAGCTTTACTGTAAAGTTTGATGGTAAAGGAACCAATAAAGTTTCTAAAACAGTTACTATTACTGCCAACACAGAAAAAGGTACTGAATCAGTTAAGATTACAGCTTTTATTAAGCCAAATCCAAATGCACCTGTTAAGCCTGGAGCACCTACACTTCAACGTACTAAAACTAGTACGCAGCCTGGACATGAAGGACATAACCACAATTAATTTTACTATTGATGGAAGGATTAGGATCGTTTATGCCCTTTATTTTAATGTTTGCTGTAGTGTATTTCTTTATGATTGCACCACAGATGAAACGTGCAAAAAAGGAAAAAAAATTCGCTGCAGAATTAAAGCGAGGTGATAAAATAATAACTAAAAGTGGAATGTACGGTAAGGTTGTTGATCTAAATACTAAAGACAACAGTTGCGTTATTGAAACTTTAGCTGGAAAAATTAAATTTGAGCGTTCTGCCATTTCTATGGAAATGAGTATGAAACTTAATGCACCTCCAGCAGTAAAAAAATAAGATTTTTAAAAAGCAGCTCGATAAGCTGCTTTTTTTTGAAGCATCTGTTAAAATTTATTCACTGAAATATATTGCAATCTGTTTTCTGTATTTATTAATATCTTGGACTGAGATTTAATTATATTTAATACATAAGGAGATATGAGATATTTTATTTGGATTTTTTTAATTTCAATTGTATCCTGCATGGATGCTAATATACCAAATCTTACGGCAGAATTAGAGTATGAAATTGAAGCCCAACTGGGCGAAGGTGCAATTTGGAATTATAAAACTCAAGAATTTTATTGGATAGATATAGAAGGTAAATTGCTACATATCTATAATCCAAAAGCTAAAGTAAATAGGTCGCTTGTAACGCCTTCTCGAATTGGTACAGTTGTACCTTATACTAAAAACGAAGTTGTTGTTGCTTTAGAAGATGGTATTTATAAGTTAAATATTGAAACTGAAGTTTTGTCTTTACTTTCAGATGTTGAAGTGTTAATAACTGAAAATAGATTTAATGATGGTAAGTGTGATCCGTTAGGAAATCTATGGGTGGGATCAATGCATTTGGAGCAAACTAAACCACATGCTAATTTGTATAGAGTTAATGAGCAAGGAGAGACTCTAAAAATGATTGATAGTGTGACAATATCCAACGGAATTGTATGGACCGCAGATGCGAAAACAATGTATTATATAGATACACCAACATCTAAAATTATGGCCTACGATTATGATAACAATACTGGCACTATTTCTAATGAAAGAGTAGCAGTTGATGTGTCTACTGAAGACGGCTATCCTGATGGAATGACTATAGATTCTGAAGATATGCTTTGGGTTGGATTGTGGAATGGCAATGCCGTTGCACGTTTTAATCCAATTACGGGTGAACTCTTATCAAAAGTTGAAGTTCCTGCCCACAATGTTACTGCTTGTGCTTTTGGAGGCGAAAATTTAGATATTTTATATATCACTACAGCAAGAGTCGATATGACTCAGCCAGAGTTGGAAGAGTTGCCATTATCAGGTTCATTGTTTAAAGTAGTACCAGGAGTTAAAGGTGTTAAAGCTTCATTTTTTGGTTCGAAAAATAATTAGTCTTTAAAATATTTATACTTATATATTTTGAATTTACTCACGAAGAAAAATAACATATATGTAATTATGGGTGTTAGCGGTTGTGGTAAAACTACAATTGGGAAAATGCTTTCAAATGCTTTAAATATTCCATTTTATGATGCAGATGATTTTCATCTGCAATCTAATATTAAAAAAATGCGAAGTGGATTTCCGTTGAATGATGGTGATAGATTTCCTTGGTTAAATATTCTTGCGAATAATTTAAAGTTATGGAATGATTCTGAAGGTGCTATTCTGTCATGTTCAGCTTTAAAAGAAAAGTATAGACAACAACTGTCTAAAGAGGTTTCAACTATTAAATGGATTTATCTCGAAGGATCTTATGATATTATTAAACAGCGCATTGAAAATAGGACACAGCATTATCAAAAATCAAATATGTTACAGTCACAATTTGATATTTTAGAAGTTCCTAATTATGGCATTCATATCAATATTAATAATGAACCACAAGACATCATAACATACATTTTAAACAAAATTAATAATAATGAGTAAATCAATTTTTGGCATTATCGGTTTAGGTGTTATGGGTAAGAGTATATCATTGAATATTGCCGAAAAAAGATTTAATTTATCTGTATATAACAGGGCAGAAGGCAATGAGAAACATGTAGTCAACGATTTTTTATCGATAAATCAAACGTTTAAAAATATAAAAGGATTTACAGATTTAGACACCTTTGTTAATTCTTTAGAACAACCTAGAAAGATATTGTTAATGATTCCAGCCGGAAAACCAGTTGATATTGTAATTAATAAGTTGATACCCTTAATATCAGAAGGAGATGTAATTATTGATGGAGGCAATTCTCATTATATAAATACAAAGAGAAGCATTGAAATGCTGAAATCTAAAAATATCGATTTTTTAGGTGCAGGATTTTCAGGAGGTGAAGCAGGTGCAAGAAAGGGACCATCAATTATGCCTGGAGGTTCGAAAGAAGGCTATAAAAAAGTCTCTAAAATTTTAGAAACTTTAGCAGCTAGAGACTTTCAAGGTAATCCATGCTGTACTTATATTGGTCCAGAAGGTGCTGGACATTATGTAAAAATGGTACATAATGGTATAGAATATGCCGAAATGCAATTATTGGCAGAACTGTTTGCCTTGATGTCTCGTTCTATGAGTTACGAAAAGATATCTGAAATGTTTTCTTCCTGGAATCAAGGTTCTTTATCAAGTTATTTGTTAGAGATTACGGCTGAAATCTTACTTAAAAAAGATGGAGACCATTATGTAATAGATTTAATTTTAGATAAAGCAGGAAATAAAAGAACCGGAGCTTGGTCAAGTTCATCAGCATTAGAATTAGGAGTTCCTAACACCATGATGAGTGCTTCAGTATTTGCGCGTTATATTACGTCATTTAAGGATAAAAGAGTTGAGTTTTCTAAGCGGATTGAAGTGCAATCTAATTCTATATTAAATTTAAAATTTGAAGATTTAAAACGTGCATATCAATTGGCGAGGATCGTTAATTATCATCAGGGATTCGAACTTATGAGCGTAGCTTCTAAACATTTTAATTGGAATTTAAACTTATCAGAAATAGCTAGAATATGGACCAATGGATGTATTATTAAATCTACTTTAATGGAAAATTGTGTTTCTATTTTTAGGTCATCTGAAAGCGTGTTGGATGACTCTATAATATTTAGTTCAACAAGTGAGTATGAGCAAAGTATTGCATCGGTTTTAAAAGAAGGTATTTCAACTCGAATAGCACTGCCATGTTTTCAAGCTGCTTATAATTATTGGATATCAATAACAACTAATAGGCTTCCAGCAAACATAATTCAGGCACAACGAGATTATTTTGGCGCACATACCTATCAACGTATTGATAGTCCTTTGCACAAATTCTTTCACACTAATTGGTAAATATTATGATAGATTATCAACTTATATCAGCAGTAATTTTTGGAATAATGGTTTTGTTAACCCTAATTCTACGATTTAAAATTCAAGCATTTATTGCGTTGCTAATTGCGAGTATTACTGTTGGAATTATTGCAGGAATGCAACCTGTTGATATTATTATAACAATGAAAGATGGTATGGGAAACACCTTGGGTTTCGTTGCTGTAGTTGTTGGTTTGGGAGCTATGTTTGGTGCGATATTAGAACATTCTGGAGGCGCTGAAGCTTTAGCAAAGTATTTGCTTAATAAGTTTGGCGAAAAGCGAACCCCTTTTGCATTAATGCTTACTGGATTTTTTATAGCTATTCCAGTCTTTTTTGATGTTGGTTTTATTATTTTAATTCCGCTTATTTATTCAATCCAACGTAGAACAAAAAAATCATTACTTCTTTATGGTATGCCCTTATTGGCGGGATTAGCAATAACACATGCATTTATCCCTCCAACTCCTGGTCCTGTAGCAGTAGCAGATATATTAAAGGCAGACCTAGGTTGGGTTATTTTATTTGGCTTTATTGTTGGTATTCCTACTGCAATTATTAGTGGACCAATATTCGCGAAATATATAGCTAAAAAAATTCATATTGATGCGCCTCTACTTAAAATGGAAGATATTAAGATATCAAATTATCCTTCTGTAGGAATGATTTTGGCAATTATTGGAATTCCTATTATCCTAATTGTTGGTAACACATTTTTAAATAGTTCGTTATTAGATCAAGTTGCTATTCCTGAACGATTAAAAACATGGATGCAAATGATAGGTCATCCTTTCTCGGCATTGATTATAGCCAATTTAATTGCCTGGTATTTACTTGGGATAAAAAGAGGCGTAACTAAAGATAAGTTACTTAATATAACAACAAAATCTATGGGTCCAGCTGGAATTATTATTCTGTTAACTGGAGCAGGTGGCGTTTTTAAAGAAATGTTAGTGAATACGGGATCTGGTGAAATGTTAGCAAACTATTTATCTGATAGTGGCATTGGAATCTTATTTTTCGCTTTTATTGTTGCTGCGCTTATTAGAATCTTGCAAGGTTCAGCTACTGTTGCTATGATTACAGCTGCTGGAGTTACTGCACCTCTTTTATTAGGTAATGTTGGAGAGATTGATAAAGCACTTTTAGTAATTGCGATTGCATCTGGAGCTACTATTATGTCTCATGTTAACGATAGTGGTTTCTGGTTAGTTAGTAAATATCTAGGACTAACAGAAAAACAAACATTTAAGAGTTGGACAGTAATGACCACTATTTTAGCAATTGTAGGTTTTACAACCGTAAGTCTTATTTCTTTAGTAATTTAAATTGTGTGTATTAACAATTTTTGTACTTATCATGTAAACCTACTCCTTGCAAAATCATAGGTTTAATTTTTTCTAACCGACTTGTTTTGGTCGCTTCTCGTTTTGCTGTTGCAATGTATTCGCAGTATTCTCTTTGTTTGTAAGGTGTTATAGTCTTAAAGCTTGAACTTAGTAAAGTATCATTATCTAATACTTGTTTTAATTCTTTTGGTATAACAGTTTCTTTTTTAGTACGAACTGGTTTTATTTCTTTACCTAATTTTTGATTTTCGATAGCTTCCTTTACATAAGCTAAAACTGCGTTTTTGTCTATGTCATCTATTGATGTAAAGCGCATTTGCCTTAAGGCTTTAGTTTTCCCTTCTTGGGCATTTACTAGTAATTTGCTTTCATCTTTTAGAAATACTCCATTAAAAAACCAAACACCAAAATGATGTTTAAATGCTCCAAGACCTAAAACATTTTTACCGTTTATAGTATAAACTGGAGAACTCCATTTTAGAGTTTCTATTACTTCAGTAGAATTAATAATAGTTCTCAAGAGTGTAAGAGCATTTGTCCATTGCTCATGACGTTCTATATATTCTTCTACAGAGTTTACTTTTTCCATGAATAATTATTATTCATTCCCTCGAAGGAGGGAATCTTTATTAATTGGTTATAGTTACCAACTGCCAGCGTAATCTATATTCTCACCAGATTGATGCTTAAGATAGTCAAATTTTAGCTTTGTTATTTGCCTTATGTGTAAATAATCATGTGCCAACCAATTGGTCAAGAAAAACTTTGCTGTAAGTTTTCCTTTTTTTGGATGCTCATAGTAGTTATCCCATTTAGGGCTTTTAAGGGATTGTAACCATTTGATTGATTGCTCTCTTTCGTTAATGAAATTTTTTAAAACCTGATTGTAATCTTGCTCAATATAATTTCGTTCTGTAACCCAGATTACAGGATTAAATTGTGGAGGTGTTTGCTTAGGTTTTTCTAAAACCCATTTAGTTCTAAATCTAAAATCTTCACGTTCTTCATCGTACAAATGGCAAACTATTTCCAATAAGCACCATTTTTCAGGAGTTTGTTTCCACAAGAACATGTCTTCATTTATATCTTTTAAAAGATTATAAAAAACACTTTTGTTTTGTTGAAGCTGATTGATTACAAAATTCATGCTATTTTGCTTTTTTTTGAGTTAATTCAGCAATTTTACAAATTACTTGTGTTGCTTTAATCATACTTTCTACAGGAACATACTCATAACGTCCATGAAAATTGTGTCCACCAGCAAAAATATTTGGACAAGGCAATCCTTTGTAACTTAATTGCGAACCATCTGTACCACCTCTGATCGCTTTTATTAAAGGTTTAATATTTAGTTGCTTCATAGCTTCCTCTGCAATATCTACAATATGCATTACTGGCTCCACTTTTTCTTTCATATTATAATACTGATCTTCTACTTCTATTTCTATTACAATCCTACCATATTTTTTGTTAATATCGTTTGCAATCTTTTTGATTAAGATTTTTCTAGCTTCAAATATATCTTTATCATGATCGCGAATTATATATTGTAATTTGGTTTCTTCAACCTTACCTTCAATGGCATATAAATGAAAAAAGCCTTCGTAACCTTCTGTATGCTCAGGAGTTTCCTTTTTTGGTAATGCATTGATAAACTCAGTAGCATAATACATTGAGTTTATCATTTTTCCTTTAGCATCTCCAGGATGTACAATTTTACCATTCACTTTTATTTTAGCTCCTGCTGCATTAAAATTCTCATATTCTAATTCGCCTACCCGACTTCCATCCATAGTATAAGCCCAAGCTGCTCCAAATTTATCTACATCAAATTTATGTGCACCACGACCAATCTCTTCATCAGGAGTAAAGCCAATTCTTATTTTACCATGCTTAATTTCGGGATGATTGATTAAATATTCCATTGCCGAAATAATTTCACAAATTCCTGCTTTATCATCTGCGCCAAGCAACGTCATTCCATCAGTCGTGATTAATGTTTGTCCTTTATAGAGCAATAAATCTTCAAAATAATCGGGAGATAAAACTATATTGTCTTCAGCATTTAAAATAATGTCTTTGCCATCATAATCTTCAATAATTTGAGGATTTACATTTTCAGCAGTAAAATCTGGAGAGGTATCAAAATGAGATATAAAACCAATAGTTGGTACATCGTGTTCAACATTACTTGGTAAAGTTGCCATAATGTATGCATTTTTATCAATGCTTACATCCTGCAAACCAATAGTTTTAAGTTCATCAGCTAATTTATTGGCTAAATCCCATTGTTTTTCTGTACTGGGAGTTGTGTTAGAGTCTGGATCGCTTTCTGTATCTATTTTAACATAGCCAATAAAGCGATTTATAATTTGCTGTTTATCTATCATTGATATTTTTATTAATAATGTAAGTTCAAAAATACTATTTAAAATTATTTTACTTTTTGAATTGTAAGATTTTTTATTTAAAAGTACTTTTGTAGAAATACTGTTAGATGTATAAATTTTTAATAAGACCCATTTTATTTCTTTTCGATCCTGAAAAGGTGCATCATTTCATATTTACTATAGTTAAACTTTTGAATAGCATTCCTTTTATACCAAGTTTGATTAGAAGTCTGTATGTTATTGAAGACAAACGTTTAGAAAAAGAAGTATTTGGATTGAAATTTAAAAACCCAGTTGGTCTTGCAGCTGGATTTGATAAAGACGCAAAAATGTTTAATGAGCTTTCTAATTTTGGGTTTGGTTTTATTGAAATAGGTACACTTACACCCAAGCCTCAAGAGGGAAATCCTAAAAAACGCTTGTTTAGATTAATAGAGGATTCAGCAATTATTAACCGAATGGGTTTTAATAATGGTGGTGTTTTGGATGCAGTTGAGCGTTTGAAAAAGAACAAAGGGGTTTTAATTGGTGGCAATATTGGAAAGAATAAAGCAACACCAAATAAAGAAGCTGTTGAAGATTATAAAATCTGTTTTGAAGCTTTGTTTAATTATGTCGATTATTTTGTTGTAAATGTAAGCTCGCCAAACACACCAGATTTGCGAGCATTACAGGATAAGAATCCCTTAACAAACCTTTTAAACGATTTGCAAATCGAAAACCAAAAGCTGTCACTTCGAGCGCAGTCGAGAAGCCAAAAGCCTATTTTGTTAAAGATTGCTCCAGACTTAACTAATGAGCAATTACTTGATATTATAGATATTGTAGTCGAAACTAAAATAGATGGCGTTATCGCAACCAATACAACCATTGTAAGAGATGGACTTGCTTCTGGTAATAAAAAGGAAACAGGAGGTTTAAGCGGAAAACCTTTAACCAATCGCTCTACAGAAGTGATTCGTTTTTTAGCAGAAAAAAGTAATAAAGCGTTTCCAATTATTGGAGTGGGAGGCATACATACAGTTAAAGATGCTTTAGAAAAACTTGAAGCTGGAGCAGATTTAATTCAGCTTTATACAGGATTTATTTATGAAGGCCCAAAACTTATTAAGGACATAAATAAAACCTTACTGAAAAGGTAAATTAAAGGCTTCTACTTCTTAAAGAAGTTTCATAAAAATAATAGTATTTTTATCATAGTATTAAATTTCTGCAATGCCTAACAAAATTAAAATTATTGAATGTCCTCGTGATGCAATGCAAGGCATTAAAGACTTTATTCCAACAGAGAAGAAAGTACAATACATTCAATCGTTACTTCGTGTTGGTTTTGATACTATAGATTTTGGAAGTTTTGTCTCGCCAAAAGCAATACCGCAAATGGTAGATTCAGCACAGGTTTTATCTCAATTAGATTTATCTAACACTACTAGTAAATTGTTGGCTATTGTTGCAAATACTCGTGGAGCAAATGATGCTTCTCAATATAATGAGATTGACTATTTAGGCTTTCCGTTTTCTATTTCAGAGAATTTTCAAATGCGTAATACTCATAAGACCATAGCACAATCGGTTGTGACGCTTCAGGAGATTTTAAATATAGCTGATAGAACTAATAAAAAAGTTGTTGCTTATTTATCGATGGGATTTGGAAACCCTTATGGTGACCCTTGGAATGTTGATATTGTTGGCGAATGGACAGAGCGTTTAGGTAAAATGGGTGTGAAAATTTTATCGTTGAGCGATACTATTGGCACTTCAAACCCAGAAAATATAGAATATCTATTCTCAAATTTAATCCCAAAATATCCAGATATAGAATTCGGTGCACATTTGCATACAACTCCTAGTTTATGGTTCGAAAAAGTAGATGCTGCTTATAAATCTGGTTGCAGACGTTTTGATGGAGCTATTCAAGGTTTTGGAGGTTGCCCTATGGCAAAAGACGAACTTATAGGAAATATGCCTACCGAAGAGTTAGTTTCCTTTTTTACAGCACGAAAAACAAAAAACAATCTTAATGCTTTAAGCTTTGAGAGTGCTTATAATGTAGCCTCTAATATTTTTAGCGAATATCATTAATTTTAAGTTTATTACTCTTATTATTTATCCAATACTCTCTTTTTTAACAAACTAATATTATAGAATTTATTAGACATTTATTTGATAATTAATAGATTATAAAAGTGTTTAAATATTATTTAAAATTATTCTAAATAAAGCTTGTTTTTTAATTCTCTAGGAATTATTTTTGCCGTTAAATTAATAACTATTTGTAATAAGTCTAAATAAAAATAAATGAAAAAAAAATATTTAATTTTTGCTATTTTAATATCTTCCTTTGGGTTTTCTCAAACCGTAAGTCAAGATACAACTGCACTAAAAAATCAACAACAAAATGCTGCGCAAAGCATATTATCAGGAAATATCTCAAAAGGAGTTACTGTTGGTGGTTATGCCCAGATAGATTACAATCAACCTGAAGGAGATAATGGTAAACTAGATGTTCATCGTTTAATTGTGTTAATAGGTTATAAGTTTAGTGATAGAGTACAATTTGTTACAGAAATTGAATACGAACATGTAATAGAGTTATATATAGAACAAGCCTTTTTAAACTACAGTTTAAATGACAATTTTAATATTCGGGCAGGATTGATGCTTGTACCAATGGGAATAGTAAATGAATATCACGAACCCACAACCTTTAATGGTGTAGAGCGTCCAAACGTTGATAAGAGTATTGTACCTTCCACTTGGAGAGAAATAGGTGTTGGTGTCTCAGGAAGATTTAATGAAGCATCATTGCGTTATCAAGCCTATATTTTTAATGGGTTTGCGTCGGTAAATGATGGTAAAGTTCTTGGAGGAAAAAATGGACTTCGTAATGGACGACAAAAAGGAGCGGAGTCAACAGTTAATACACCAAACTTTTCGGCAAAAGTTGATTTTTATGGAATTTTAGGCTTGCGTTTAGGACTTTCAGGTTACTTTGGTCGTACACAAGCTGAAGATGAGATTGATGATGTTGATGGAGCAGATGTTGGTATTAGTATGCTTGGTTTGGATGCTAGATATATTAATAAACGTTTTTCGGCAAGAGGGCAATATATACAAGCCGTATTATCTGATACAGATAAATATAACGTTTTAAATGATAGTGATTTAGGTGCTGAGCTTAAAGGTTGGTATGCCGAAGTAGCTTATAACCTCATACCACTTTCAAAAGAACAAAAGTTAGATGCCTTTGTACGCTATGAAAAGTACGATACTCATGCAGCTACACAAGATGCAAATATATCTAGAAACCTAGCATATAATCGTAACGAATGGACTTTAGGATTAAGTTATCATGTTGCTCCTGGAGCAGTTGTAAAAGCAGATTATCAATTTATTGATAATGCTGTTGATAATAATAAAACAAAAGGGCAATTAAATTTTGGATTTGGAGTTTGGTTTTAAAATTTGGGCATTACGGTTTTGATTACAAAACCGTCGCGCTTTCGTGAGTCGCTTCCTCCATAGCCTTTGGCAAAGGAGGAGAGCTTCAACAAACACTCAATCGCTAATGCATAAAAAAAATGAAGTTTAAAAATTATATATTAGTTTCAGTTGCACTTTTGTTTTTATCTTTTGGATTGCCAAAAAACATTCAAAAAAAAGTAGATAAAACAATTAAATCTGCATTTAAAATCGATACATTTACACTTAACACAATTAGAATACCTTCAGAAATAATAACCACTTTACCATCAACTTTCAATAATAATGGGTTATATAAAATAATTAGTGAAGACACTTTTCTAGGATATGCATATATCGCAAAAGCTCCTAGTAGAGACGATAATTTTGATTATTTAGTTTTGTTTGATAAAAATCTTATTATCGTAAAGGCTAAAGTATTAATTTATCGTGAAGATTATGGTGGCGAAATTGGGAGCAGGCGTTGGTTAAAACAGTTTATTGGTAAAACAAAAGATGATGTTTTAAATTATGGTGATAATATTGCAGCAATATCTGGTGCTACAATTTCTGTACGATCTATGACCATAGGCATTAATACATTATTAAGATCAATTAAAATCCTACACAAAAAGAACATTCTATAATGCAACTAAACGGACTTATACAAACGCTTCCAAAAGAACTAAAATTATTAATTGCTGCTTTTATCATCGTATTAAGTGTTGGATTTTATACTGGTTTGCTTTTTGTTGGAGAAACTTCTTCGGCAAATCCTAATGGAATAGAAGAACAATATTTGGGAAATGAAGTAGATGAGGATGCATTGGTTATGAAGTTTAAAAAAAGTGATAAAGAAATGCTTTCTTTGGTTCATAATCATGTATTGTCTATGTCTATAATCTTTTTCTTGGTTGGTTTATTAATAAGCATTGTTAAGCTCAATACTACACTCAAGTTATTTTTAATTATAGAGCCTTTTATATCTATTATACTTACGTTTGGAGGTATTTATTTACTTTGGGAAGGTATCCTTTGGATGAAATATGTTGTTATGTTTTCAGGTGCATTATTGACACTTTCTTATACGGTTTCCATAATTATTATTATATCTCAACTTTTTACTAAAAGGTTGAATTAATTTACATTAATCTTATAGTAAATTTAATTTCCGTAAAACTTTTAAGTATCTTTGATTTACCTAAAACTTTCATTATGAAACAAGCTTGTTAAAATTTTTCTTACCAAAGGAAAATGATTAATGGCGAATAGCATGTGACAGTTAAAAAACAATAAATATAAACACATGAATACTTCAATTGAAAAACTATTAAACGATCAGGTTAAGTTCGAAGCAAGTGCATCTATGCAATATTTAGCTATGGCATCGTGGGCTGATGCTAATGGCTATAATGGCGTAGCAGACTTTTTTTATTTACAATCGGAAGAAGAACGCATACACATGATCAAATTAGTTAAGTTTATTAACGAGCGCAGTGCTAAAGTTGTAATTCCTCAACTTGATAAACCTAAAAGTGATTTTGAGTCTTTAAATCAGTTATTTGAAACGTTTTTAGAACAAGAAGTTTTTGTAACTCAAAAGATTAATCATATCATTTTTGAATGTCTTCAACAAAAAGAATATAATGTGCATAATTTTATGCAATGGTATGTAACCGAACAGTTAGAAGAAGAAGCTGTTGCAAAAACCTTATTGGATAAATTAACTATTATAGGCGACAATAAATCTGGACATTATCTGTTCGACAGAGATATTAATATGATAGCTTCTGCTAACCAAAATGAAGAATAGCATTCAATAGTTTTCTTTATTTAAGCGATTTTTTTTGATGCTAAAAAAGGAGTTTCAAAAAAAGTGAAATATCCTGCTCCAATAAAAGTGCTGAAATAATAAAATGCAACAATGTAGCTTCCGTAAGAGAAAAAGGCATTTAATCCAAACCAATCTCCAAAGTAAAATAATATAGACAATGCCAATGCAACTCTAATTCCTTCTACTATTATAGCATGTTTCTTTTTGTCCATTAAAGTTGTATAACCATAAATACCAATAAAAACCACTAATCCATACAATAGTAAATTATTAAAGCTTATGTTTCCGTAGTTATAAAACATAAATAAAAGCAAGACCATATTCATTACATATTGATAGATAGACCAAAGCTTTAATGCATTAGAAGCTGGAATTTTGAATTTGGTATAACCATACACATCTTTAATAATTGCAATAGGATATTTATCAATAACATCTTTAGGTCTCCAACCAGTTGGCATAAACCAAATGCGTAATTTATCTAACCAATTATTGGTTCTCCAAGCATCTTTAATTAATAGCCAAACATGTTGAAAATTAATAAGAATTGGATTCCATGTTTTTACAGGTTTTAAAACACCATAAACAGGAGGAACATCATCTAATTCTTCTTGAAAAGTTCCAAACATTCTATCCCAAGCACAAAAAATTGCTCCTAAATTTTTATCGATGTATTCGTTGTTTATTGCATGATGTACACGATGCTGCGAAGGTGTTACAATAATGTATTCAAATAAACCTAGTTTACCAATATGTTTGGTGTGATACCAAAATTGAGCAAACAAATGTAAAGGTGTTAGAACAGCAATCACTTTATAAGGAATACCTAATAACACAGCAGGAATAAGTAGTAAAGCTGTATAGCCTAATAAGGATGAAATAGACTGACGTAATGCACAACCCAAATTAAACTCTTCACTACTATGATGAATTATATGTTGGTTCCAAAAAATATTTATTTTATGATTTATCCAATGGTTCCAATAACTTGCAAAATCAATCGCAATAAAAGCAAGAACATAAACTATCCAAGTAGATTCGATTTCAAATATTGCGAGATGTTTTAATAAATAAGGATAAGGGACTAGTACTAAAATAATACCAAGAGAATCCTTAATTACATTAGTAAGTCCGGAACTTAGGCTTGATATAGTATCCATAGTGTTATGCATCTGTTTTTTTGTAAAATGGCCATAGGCAATTTCAAGCAGTACTAAACCCATAAAAAAAGGAGTAGCATATAATAAAGCAGTTGCGTAAGCTTCCATAAATTATTTTATATATGCTAAAATAAAAAATTATAATCACTTAAAAAATCATATCTTTTCTCTGAAAGTCTCAATTATAATAAATTGGTCAGAGAGAATCTACAATTAATGTTTTTTTAACTTCAAAGCAAAAATAAATTGCGTAGATTTGCATGCAATTAAAATTTAATTGCAATGGCAACACAACAAAACAAGATTGTTGGAGAAGGTCTTACTTACGACGACGTTTTATTAGTCCCAGCATTTTCTGAAGTTTTACCACGAGACGTAAACATTCAAACAAAATTTACTCGCAATATTTCAATTAATGTTCCGATTGTTTCAGCAGCAATGGATACAGTTACAGAGAGTAGAATGGCAATTGCTATGGCACAAGAAGGTGGCATTGGCGTATTGCATAAAAATATGTCTATTGAGGATCAAGCCATAAAAGTACGAAAGGTTAAACGTGCCGAAAGCGGAATGATAATTGACCCAGTTACCTTACCTCTAACTGCAATTGTTTTAGATGCTAAACAAAACATGGCAGAGCATAGCATTGGCGGAATCCCGATAGTTGATGACAAAGACATTTTAAAAGGAATTGTTACCAATCGAGATCTTCGGTTCGAAAAAAACAACCAGCGACCAATTACCGAAGTCATGACAAGTAAAAATTTAGTGACAACTAAAATAGGAACCTCTTTATTAGATGCTGAAGAAATTCTTCAAGAATATAAAATAGAGAAACTACCTGTTGTAGATACTAATTATAAATTAGTTGGATTAATAACATTTAGAGATATAACCAAACTCACTCAAAAACCAATAGCTAACAAAGACAGTTTTGGTCGTTTACGTGTTGCAGCAGCAATAGGTGTTACTAAAGACGCGATAGATAGAGCAGATGCTTTAGTAAATGCAGGAGTAGATGCTGTTATTATCGATACAGCTCATGGTCATACAAAAAACGTGGTATCAGTTTTAAAAGAAATTAAAGTTAAATTCCCAAAATTAGATGTTATAGTTGGCAATATTGCAACATCATCAGCAGCAAAATATTTGGTAGAAGCTGGAGCAGATGCTATAAAAGTTGGTATAGGTCCAGGATCAATTTGTACAACACGAGTTATTGCAGGAGTTGGTTATCCACAATTTTCAGCAGTAATGGAAGTTGCAAATGCAATTAAAGGAAGTGGAATTCCAGTTATAGCCGATGGAGGCATTCGTTATACAGGAGATATACCAAAAGCAATTGCTGCAGGAGCCGATTGTGTTATGCTAGGCTCTTTACTGGCAGGAACCAAAGAGTCTCCAGGAGAAACCATTATTTACGAAGGACGAAAATTCAAGTCTTACAGAGGAATGGGAAGCATAGAAGCGATGAAAGAAGGAAGTAAAGATCGTTATTTTCAAGATGTAGAAGACGATATTAATAAGTTAGTACCTGAAGGTATTGTAGGTCGTGTACCATATAAAGGCGAACTGTTTGAAAGTATTCACCAGTTTATTGGTGGTTTGCGTGCAGGAATGGGTTATTGTGGAGCAAAAGATATTAAAACACTAAAAGACACAGGACAATTTGTAAAAATTACAACGTCTGGAATTAGTGAAAGCCATCCTCATAATGTCATGATAACTAAAGAATCTCCTAATTATTCGAGGTAGGTTTTAGAGGTTTAGTTGTTAGTCATAGTTAATTTTAAATTATCATTTGGTCTTATTAAAGATAATAACCTTCCTGCATTTTGTCTGATATAACTTTAAAAGCTTCTATTGTTTCATTAATATCATCTGTAGAATGGTTTTTAGTTGCTACTAGACGAAAAAGAATTACACCTTTAGGTACAACTGGATAAATAACTCCTGAACAAAATATGTTATGATTCTCACGAATATCAACAAGAACATTTCGAGCTTCTGCTAGAGATCCTTCCATATATACAGGAGTAATTGGAGAATCACCTTCTCCAATCTTAAGCCCCGCTTTTTTTAGACCAATTCTAAGATTTTTGGTATTCTCCCACATTTTTTTTCTCAAATGATCCCCATTCTTAATCATTTGCAGACGTTTAATAGCGCCTTTCGTTGTTATTAGTGGTAATGCTTTCGCAAATACCTGAGAACGAGTATTGTAATATAGGTAGTCAATAACGTGTTTCTTGGATGCAAGAAACGCTCCAGTAGAGGCCATCGATTTTGCAAAAGTTGCAAAATAAAAATCGATATCAGCTTGCACACCTAAAGCATCGCCTGTACCTGCTCCATTATTTCCATTTACACCAAACCCATGTGCATCATCAATAAAAAGTCTAAATCCATATTTTGGTTTTAGTGATATGATTTCCTTTAATTTTCCTAAATCACCACGCATACTGAAAACTCCCTCGCTAATTACTAGAATTCCACCGTTCGATTTTTCTGTGAGCGCTTTAGCTCTTGAGAGTTTATTCTCTAAATCAACAAGATCGTTATGTTTAAAAGACATTCTTTTTCCATTATGTAATCTAACTCCATCAATAATGCAAGCATGAGATTCATCATCGTAGATAACAACGTCTTGCCTTTTCAAAATAGCATCTATCGAAGAAAAGACTCCCTGATAACCGAAGTTAAAAAGAATGGCACTTTCCTTATGGACAAAACTGGCTAACTCTTTTTCAAGCAGTTCATGCTCATCTTGATTTCCTGACATGATTCTGGAACCCATCGGAAAAGCCATAGAATATCGACTTGCTAAATCGGCATCAATGGCGTGAATTTCAGGATTAGTTGCCAAACCTAAATAATCATTTAGGCTCCAAACAATTTTTTCCGTTCCGTTAAATTGCATTCGAGGGCCCAATGTTCCTTTAAGTTTTGGAAACGTAATATAACCATGACCTTCAATAGCTACGTTACTAAATGCACCGTTTTTAACTTGTAAAGATTCTAATAAATCTTTTGTCATAATACTCCTATTTAATTATTCACTTTGTCTTTTCATAAACCAAAATTTAATACCTTTTGCGTCATCCTGCCAATAATCATAGGTTTCGTAACCTATTCTTTCGTAAATCAATTTATTTCGTTCTACAGAGGTTTCTAAATATATTGGAATGTGTTCTTTGTTTGCAATATTTATCACTCCTTTATTCAAGTCAAACCCTGCATTTGCCCCTTCCTTTAAAACCCCTAAACACCAGAAATAATAGTAGGGTTCATTTTTTGGACGTTTACTTTTCCTAAATGACTCCCTCTGGAGAACTTGCTTTAGTTTAGTAAGCTTAATTGATAATATCCCAAACCTAATTTGAAAATAGATTTCCTGTAATGAAAATATTTTCTTGTCGCTTCTGTAAAAGAGTGCAACTCCTTTACCATTAGTTGAAATTAATACTCCATTTCTATTGTAGCACTTAATAAATGCGTAATCAGCGAGTCGTTTAA
>QMOV01000026.1 GCA_003650305.1 Bacteroidota bacterium
ATCGCAATAGCGATTAAAACTTTTTTTGTTTTCATAATTCAAGGGATTTAATTAATTAATACTGTAACAAAGATAACTTTTGGGCTTCCCTAAAAGTGTTAACATTTTGTTAAAATCAATTTTTCAAATCTCTTGAATGTTACGGTTTTACCGTACTTTTATGATTTTGATTTGGGTTGTGTTTACTTAATTTATACTAATTATTTTTAATTTATTTTACTTATTTCTTTATAAACACTCAATTTAAGTGTTCTAGAACCGTTTTTATTCAATTTTAGATGTAAAACATCGGCTTCATTTGGTATAAAATCGCTAATTATCTCTGGCCATTCTATAAAAATCCAATGTCCAGAATATAAATAATCTTCTATTCCTATATCTAATGCTTCATTCGCATTTTCAAATCTATAAAAATCAAAATGATAAACAATATCATCTTTTATTTTATACTCATTTACAATAGAAAAAGTTGGGCTTGTAGCTTTAACTTTTACGCCTAATGCTTTTACAAAAGCACTTATAAGTGTTGTTTTGCCAACTCCCATTTCACCATAAAACAAAATTGTTTTCGTTTTAAAGCTTTTTAGTAGCTTACTTGCTACATCATCGATAGATTCTAAACCGAAATGTTCTGTTTTACTCATCAATTGTTAAGCAATAGTAGTGATTATTTTAGAAATAAACAAGAAAAAAGTGTATTTCATCGATGATATTTGCAATTTGTGGATAAAACTACCTCGGATTTAAGACTACAAATGGAATAATAACTTCTTCTAAAGATACTCCACCATGTTGGTAGGTGTTACGATAATAGCTTACATAATGATTGTAATTATTTGGATAGGCGAAAAACAAATCTCCTTTAGCAAAAATAAAAGAACTATTCATTGTTATTGATGGCAAAAATATAGATTTCGGATCTCTTGCAGCCACAACATCTTTGTCTTCAAATGTTAAGCTTCGTCCTGTTTTATAGCGTAAGTTTAGGCTTGTATCTCTATCTCCTATAACTTTGGATGGATTTTTTACATTAATAGTACCATGATCTGTTGTGATAATAAGTTTAAACCCTAATTGCTGTGCTTGTTGTATTATTTCTAAAAGCGGAGAATTTTTAAACCAACTTACAGTTAAGGACCTATAAGCTTTATCGTTAGAAGCTAGTTCTTTTACAACATCCATTTCGGTTTTTGCATGGGAAAGCATATCTACAAAGTTGTAAACAACCACAGTAAGGTCGTTGTCTTTCTTAGATTTAAAATTATTAGCTAATTTTTTTCCAGATTTTAAATTTGTGATTTTAAAGTATTCATGCTTAATATGGTTAAGTCCTAATCGTTTTAATTGAGCTGTTAGAAACTCGTTTTCGAATAAGTTTTTCCCTCCTTCATCATTGTCATTTTTCCAGTAGTTTGGATGTAATTGTTCCATATCGCTAGGCATTAATCCAGAAAAAATAGCATTTCTTGCATATTGTGTTGCAGTTGGTAAAATGCTATAATATGGAGATTCATGCTCTTTTTTATAGTAATTATTTACAATAGGCTCAAAGGCTTTCCACTGGTCGTATCTTAAATTGTCTATAACAACTAAAAGAGTTGGTTGTGTTTTGCTTAATTCTGGGGCAACTTTTTCTTCAAACAAAGTATGAGACATTACTGGAGCATCTGTTTTTGCTTGAAACCAATCCTCGTAATTTTTGTCGATAAATTTGCCAAACTGGAGATTAGCTTCATTTTTTTGAGATTCCAAAATCTCGAACATTGCATGATCTTCTATATCTTCAAGTTCTATTTCCCAAAAGATTAATTTTTGATATAATTCTACCCATTCTTCATAACTATTTACCATAGATAAATCCATAGCTATCTTTCTAAATTCTTGCTGATAACTGGATGTGGTTTTTTCGGATACCAAACGTGTATGGTCTAAATTCTTTTTTAAACTCAATAAAATTTGGTGTGGATTTACTGGTTTTATAAGGTAATCGGCTATTTTGCTCCCAATGGCTTCTTCCATTATGTATTCTTCTTCACTTTTAGTAATCATTACTACTGGAAGGTTGCTCTGTTTCTCTTTAATTTCGGCTAAAGTTTCCAAACCTGTTAAGCCTGGCATATTTTCATCTAAAAAAACAATATCAAAATTCTGGTCTTCAATAATCTCAATGGCTTCTGTACCACTCTGGCAAGTTGTAACTGTGTAATCTTTTTGTTCTAAAAATAAAATGTGTGGTTTTAATAAATCTATTTCATCATCAACCCAAAGAATGTTTATATTGTTCATATATTTATATTTGCATAAATTTTTAATTCAATTAACGTTTGCATACTAAAAACAAACTTAAAATATTTAACGACCCAATTTACGGATTTATTACGATTCCGAATTCTTTCATTTTTGATTTAATAGAGCATAAGTATTTCCAAAGACTTCGAAGAATTACACAAATGGGTTTATCTTATTTAGTATATCCAGGAGCGCATCATACACGATTTCATCACGCATTGGGAAGTATGCATTTAATGCAAAATGTAGTTAGGATACTTCGTTTTAAAGGAGTTACAATTTCTGAAGACGAAGAGAATGCATTATTAATTGCAATCCTGTTGCATGATATTGGACATGGTCCTTTCAGTCATTCGATGGAGCATAGCATAGTAAAAAGTGTTTCCCATGAAGACATTTCGTTGTTATTTATGTATAAACTGAATACCGAATTTAACTCAAATTTAACGCTTGCCATTCAACTATTTAAAGGTGAGTATCATCGAAAGTTTATGTGTCAGCTTATTTCGAGTCAGTTAGATATGGATCGTGCAGATTACTTAAAACGGGATAGTTTTTACACAGGAGTTTCGGAAGGTAATATTAATAGTGCACATTTATTAACGATGCTAAATGTTGTTAATGAAGAACTTGTTGTAGAGGAGAAAGGGATTTATTCGGTTGAACGGTTTTTAACAGCAAGACGATTAATGTATTGGCAAGTATATTTGCATAAAACCAGTTTGGTTGCCGAACAATTAATGATTAGAGCATTAAAACGCGCAAAAGAATTAACACTTAAAGGTAAATCGCTTGAAGCAAGTAAAGCGTTGTTATACTTTCTAAAAAATGAAATAACTAAAGATGAGTTTAATGATGAAGCTCTTGAAACTTTTGCTAATCTGGATGATATTGATATAATTTCTGCAATGAAATATTGGCAATCTCATAATGATTTTGTGTTGAGTAACCTTTGTAAAATGATTATTAACAGAGACCTTTTAAAAATTGAAATAAAAAATAACCAAATTAAAAAAGAGAAATTAAATGCGCATATTTCTAATTTGATAGATAAATATAATATTACAAAAGATGAAGCTGCGTATTTTGTATTTAAAGGAGATGTTTCAAATCAGGCGTATCAATTAAAAAATCAAAAAATTAATATTTTGTTTAAAACAGGAAAAGTAACAGATATTGTAAAGGCTTCGGATCATCTAAATTTAAAAGTACTTTCAAAACCAGTTACCAAGTATTATATATGTTATCCAAAAGACAAACTTTAATACATTTTTTATACTTTTGCGTCAAATGAAACGAGCAATAATAAATTTAAAGAAGAATATAACTAATTTCATTTTAAATTTTCCTTTCATTAATTGAAAAATAAAAACGAGTGAAATTTACAGCAACACAAATAGCAGGAATATTAGATGGAGACATTGTTGGCAGTCCAGATGTTGAAGTCTCAAAACTCGCAAAAATTGAAGAAGGAACTAAAGGAACACTTACTTTTTTAGCCAATCCAAAATACACTCAATATATATATAGCACAAAGGCTTCCATTACAATTGTTAATAAGGATTTTAATCCTGAAAATGAATTGAGTACCACTTTAATTAAAGTTGAAGATGCTTATAAAGCATTTTCAAAGTTATTAGAATATTATAATGAGATTAAAATGAATAAAACTGGAATAGAGCAACCTTGTTTTATTTCAGATTCTTCAACTTATGGTGAAGATATATACATTGGAGCCTTTTCGTATATTGGAGATTATGTAAAGATTGGAAATAAGGTAAATATCTATCCTAACAGTTATATAGGTGATAATGTAACTATTGGTAATAATGTTGTAGTGTTTTCTGGAGCGAAAATATATTCTGAATGTATTATTGGTAATAACTGTGTTATAAATTCAGGTGCAATTATTGGTGCAGATGGTTTTGGTTTTACACCAAATGAAAAAGGAGAGTACAATAAAGTACCACAAACAGGAAATGTTATTTTGGAAGATTATGTAGATATTGGAGCAGCAACAACAATAGATAGAGCTACCTTAGGATCGACAATAATTCGTAAAGGCGTAAAACTTGATAACCAAATTCAAATAGCACATAATGTTGAAATTGGTAAGAACACAGTAATTGCTGCCCAAACAGGAATTGCTGGTTCTACAAAAATTGGCGAAAATTGTCAAATAGGAGGTCAAGTAGGTATAGCAGGTCATTTAAACATTGGTGACAATGTGAAAATTCAAGCACAATCAGGAGTGGGTAGAAATGTCAAAGATAATGAGGTGCTTCAAGGATCTCCATCATTTTCTTATGGAGATTGGAATAAATCTTATGTACACTTTAAAAACTTGCCAAAAATTGTAAAAGACATAAATGATTTAGAAAAAAAAGTAAATAATAATGATTAATATTGAGTCTAAACAAACAACAATTGCTAAAGAAGTTTCTTTAACAGGAGTAGGGCTTCATACTGGTAAAGAAGTGATATTGACCTTTAAACCTGCCGAAGTTAATAATGGGTATTCATTTAGGAGAATCGATCTTGAAGGTAATCCTATTATTGAAGCTGATATAAATTATGTAAGTAATACACAACGTGGTACTTGTTTAGAAAAAAATGGTGTAGCTATTCAAACTTGCGAGCATGTTTTAGCAGCTCTTGTTGGACTAGAAATAGATAATGTTATTATAGAGCTTAACGCAACCGAACCTCCAATTATGGATGGTTCTGCAAAATATTTTGTTGAAGCATTAGAAAAGGCAGGTTACGTTGAACAAGAAAGTAATAGAAAAGAATACATAGTTAAAGAAGTGATATCTTACATTGATACTGAATCAGGAAGTGAAATTACTATCATTCCTTCAAAGGAATATCAAGTTACAGCAATGGTAGATTTTGGAACTAAAGTTTTAGGAACTCAGAATGCTACGCTTCAACATATTTCAGATTTTAAAAATGAGATTGCAAATTCCAGAACATTTAGCTTTTTACACGAAATTGAAATGTTGCTTGAGACTGGTCTAATTAAAGGTGGAGATTTAAATAATGCGATTGTGTATGTTGATAAAAAATTATCTCCAGAAACAATGGAGCGCTTAAAAGTAGCTTTCAAGAAAGATAATATTGCTGTTAAACCAAACGGAATATTAGATAATTTAACATTACATCATCCCAACGAAGCAGCAAGACATAAATTACTTGATGTACTAGGAGACTTGTCATTAATAGGTACAAGAATAAGAGGAAAAGTTATCGCTAATAAACCAGGGCATTTTGTAAATACTCAATTCGCAAAAAAAATGTCTAAAATAATAAAGTTAGAAATGAGAAATAATGTTCCATCTGTAGATTTGCATCAAACTCCACTTATGGATGTTAATCAGATTATGGACATGTTGCCTCATAGACCTCCATTTTTGTTTATTGATAAAATTTTTGAGCTATCAAAATCGCATGTCATAGGAATGAAAAACGTTACTATGAACGAACCTTTTTTCTCAGGTCATTTTCCTGGTGCACCAGTAATGCCTGGAGTTTTAATTGTAGAAGCTATGGCTCAAACTGGAGGAATTCTAGTGTTAAGCACAGTTCCTGATCCAGAAAATTACCTTACCTTCTTTATGAAAATAGATAAAGTAAAGTTTAAACTAAAAGTAATGCCTGGAGACACCTTAATTTTTAAGTGTTCTTTAATTACTCCAATTAGAAGGGGGATTTGCCACATGCAAGGTTATGCTTATGCAAACGGAACACTATGTGCTCAAGCCGAACTGATGGCACAAATATCAAAAGTTAAATGATTATGATTAGCGAACACATTTCACCTTTAAAAAACAATAAAATATAAGAAATGAACCAACCACTTGCCTATGTTCATCCTGGAGCAAAAATCGCCAAAAATGTTGTAATAGAACCTTTTACAACTATCCATAACAATGTTAAAATTGGTCAAGGAACATGGATAGGTTCTAATGTTACTATAATGGAAGGTGCTCGTATTGGAAAAAACTGTAACATTTTTCCTGGCTCTGTAATTTCTGCTATTCCACAGGATTTAAAATATAATGACGAAGATTCAACTGTAGAAATTGGTAATAATGTCACTATTCGAGAGTGTGTAACGATTAACAAAGGTACTGCAGATAAAATGAAGACTGTAATTGGTAATGATTGCTTAATTATGGCTTATTGTCATATTGCTCATGATTGTATTGTTGGCAACAACTGTATTTTTTCTAATAACAGTACATTAGCAGGTCATATTACGGTTGGAGATTATGTAATTCTTGCAGGAATGACAGCTGTTCACCAATTTTGTTCTATAGGCAATCATGCATTTGTAACTGGTGGTACTTTAGTAAGAAAAGATGTTCCGCCTTATGTAAAAGCTGGACGAGAGCCTTTATCTTATGTAGGAATTAATTCTGTTGGATTGCGTAGAAGAGGTTTTCCTTCTGAAAAAATTAGAGAAATTCAGAATATTTACAGACTACTTTATCAAAAAAATTATAATAATACTCAAGCTTCAGAAATTATTGAAGCCGAAATGGAAGCAACTCCAGAACGTGATGAGATTCTTCAGTTTATTAAAAATTCACATCGAGGTATAATGAAAGGTTACATTAAATCCAATTAATACTAAACAACAATGGCAAGTACTTCAGATATAAGAAACGGGTTGTGTATAAAATATAATCATGATATTTTTAAAATTATTGAATTTTTACATGTTAAACCAGGTAAAGGTCCAGCTTTTGTAAGAACAAAGCTTAAAAGTGTAACGACAGGAAAAGTTATTGATAATACATTTTCTGCAGGACACAAAATTGAAGATATAAGAGTAGAAACACATCGTTTTCAATATTTATATCCTGAAGGTGATCTTTTTCATTTTATGAATGTTGATGATTATAATCAAATTATAATAAACAAAAATACTATAGATAATCCAGGCTTATTGAAAGAAGGTGAAATAGTAACTATAATTATCAATTCCGAAGATAATATGCCACTTTCTGTTGAAATGCCAGCAAGTGTAATTTTAGAAGTTACTGCTACTGAACCAGGAGTAAAAGGAAATACAGCAACAAATGCTACAAAACCAGCTACTGTAGAAACTGGCGCTATAGTTAACGTCCCTTTATTTATTAATGAAGGAGACAAAATTAAAGTAGAAACCGAGAAAGGAACATATAAAGAACGCGTTAAAGAATAACTTAATTTGAAATTCCCTAAACCATACACACTAAGCCAAATAGCAAAAATTATTAACACGAAATACATTGGTGAAGATGATTTCCCTGTTTTGGGAATGAACGAGATTCATGTAGTGTCTTCAGGAGATATTGTTTTTGTTGATCATCCAAAATATTATGACAAAGCATTACAATCGGATGCTACAGTAGTATTAATAAATAAAGAAGTAGAATGTCCAGAAGGTAAAGCATTATTAATTTCTGATGACCCTTTTAGAGATTTTAATAAACTAACCAATTTCTTTAAACCTTTTAATTCTTCAACTCAAAATATATCGAGTTCAGCAAAAATTGGAAATAACACCATCATTCAGCCTAATTGCTTTATTGGCAATAATGTAGTTATTGGAGATAATTGTATAATCCACTCAAATGTAAGTATTTACGATGATAGTGTTATAGGTAACAATGTTACAATTCATGCAGGAACAGTATTAGGAGCTAATGCATTTTATTACAAAAAAAGACCTGAAGGCCATGATCGATTAAAATCTGGAGGCAGAGTTGTAATTGAAGATAATGTGGATTTGGGAGCTTTATGCAGCATTGATAGAGGCGTTACAAATGACACAACAATAAAAGAAGGAACCAAAATTGATAACCAAGTACAGATTGGACATGATACAGTAATTGGTAAAAACTGTTTAATTGCCTCTCAAGTTGGAATTTCCGGTTGTACAATAATTGAAGATGAAGTAACTATTTGGGGACAAGTAGGAATAACAAGTAATGTAACCATTGGAGAGAAAGCAGTAATCTCAGCCAAAGCAGGAGTTAGTAAATCATTAGAAGGGCACAAAAGTTATTTTGGCATTCCAGCAGATGATTTTAGAACAAAGTATAAAGAGATAGCCTCAATTAGAAAGATACCAGAAATTTTAGAAAAATTAAAAAAGAAAGGCAAATAATAATTTAAAACTGTAAAAATAAATTTCAATAAATTACTTTTGTCACGTTATAAAATTATAAGTTAAATTAGAAGTCAATGAGTGTTTTAGTAAATAAAGATTCAAAAATAATTGTTCAGGGATTCACAGGGAGTGAAGGTACTTTTCATGCCACACAAATGATTGAGTATGGAACTAATATTGTTGGAGGTGTAACTCCGGGCAAAGGAGGTCAAACACATTTAGAAAAACCAGTTTTTAATACTGTAGAAGATGCAGTTATTGCTGTTGGAGCGGACACAACAATAATTTTTGTTCCGCCAGCTTTTGCTGCAGATGCAATAATGGAAGCTGCAAATGCAGGAATAAAAGTAATTATTACTATTACTGAAGGTATTCCTGTTGCAGATATGATTAAAGCTGCAAATTATATAAAAGATAAAGATTGTCGCCTTGTTGGACCTAATTGTCCAGGAGTAATAACTCCAGAAGAAGCTAAAGTAGGTATCATGCCTAGTTTTGTATTTAAAAAAGGAAATGTAGGAGTTGTTTCAAAATCTGGAACTTTAACCTATGAAGCTGCAGACCAAGTAGTAAAGCAAGGTTTGGGGATTACTACTGCAATAGGTATAGGTGGAGATCCAATTATTGGCACAACAACTAAAGATGCAGTAGAAATGCTAATTAACGATCCTGAAACAGAATGTGTTGTAATGATTGGTGAAATTGGAGGTCAGTTAGAAGGTGATGCGGCACAATGGTATAAAGCCAGTGGAAGTAAGAAACCAATAGTTAGTTTTATTGCTGGTGAAACAGCACCTGCTGGAAGAACAATGGGACACGCTGGAGCTATTGTAGGTGGAAGTGATGATACAGCACAAGCAAAAAAGCGAATTTTAAGAGAATGCGGTATTCATGTTGTTGATTCTCCAGCAGAAATCGGAAAAAAAGTTGCTGAAGTAATGGCATAAATAAGACTAGTTAACTGTTAAAAACCTTACAAAATCTTGTGAGGTTTTTTTATTTGGTGCAATTTGTAATTGTTATATTTGATTTTCAACTATTTATTATATAAACACATGAAATTACTCGAAAATAAAACAGCAATCATTACAGGAGCTAGTCGAGGTATTGGTAGAGGTATAGCCAAAGTTTTTGCAGAACAAGGTGCAAATGTAGCATTTACATATAGCTCATCTGTTGAAGCAGCTCAAGCATTAGAAAATGAATTAAATGCTTTAGGAGTGAAAGCTAAAGGTTACCAAAGCAATGCAGCAGATTTTGACCAAGCACAAGAATTAGCAACCGAAGTACTAAAAGAATTTGGCAGTATTGATATATTAATTAATAATGCAGGTATTACAAAAGACAATCTTTTAATGCGTATTAGCGAAGAAGATTTTGATAAAGTCATAGAAGTGAATTTAAAATCGGTTTTTAATTTGACTAAAGCAGTAATTAGACCAATGATGAAACAACGCAAAGGCTCTATCATTAATATGAGCTCTGTTGTTGGAGTAAAAGGAAATGCTGGACAAACCAATTATGCAGCTTCTAAAGCTGGAATTATTGGATTTTCTAAATCTGTGGCATTAGAACTGGGTTCAAGAAATATTAGAAGCAATGTCATAGCTCCAGGATTTATAGAAACCGAGATGACTGCAAAATTAGATGAAGCTACAGTAGATGGTTGGCGTAAAGCAATTCCTTTAAAACGAGGTGGAACTCCAGAAGATATTGCAAATGCCTGTGTGTTTTTAGCAAGCGATATGTCAGCTTATATAACAGGACAAACCCTAAATGTGGATGGAGGAATGCTTACATAAGTTGGCGGTAAACAGTATTCAGTAAGCAGTTTTTCTTTCCCTTTGGGAAAGATGCCAAAGGCAGAAAGGGCAAATGGAAACACATACTTTAATATATATAATTCTAGCTGGAATAGCAGCGCTTTTATTAGCGCTGTTTCAATATTTATATAAATCAAAAAAAGATAACTTAAATAGATTTTTTTCTTTTTTAAGATTCGTTACACTATTTTCAGTATTGTTACTGCTCATTAATCCAAAATTTGAGCAAACCAAATTCTATAACGAAAAACCTAATCTTATAGTTGCTATAGATAATTCTGAATCTATAAAGCATTTAAAACAAACTGAAAATGTTGAGCAATTACTTGATAATTTAAAACAAGACAAATCATTAATTGAAAACTTTAATGTAGAGTATTACAAATTCGGAAAAGATTTAAAACAGTTAGATTCATTAAATTTTGATGAAGCACAAAGTAATATTGCAAACATTTTTGACAATCTTTCTCAAATTTACAAGAACACAGTAGCTCCGATTGTATTGATAACTGATGGCAATCAAACCTTTGGAAAGGATTATGAATTCGAATCACTACAATATAAACAACCTATATTTCCGGTTATTCTTGGTGATACCATTACATATTCCGATTTAAAAATTCAGCAATTAAATGTTAATAAATATTCCTATTTAAAAAATAAATTTCCAGTCGAAATTATTGCAATCTATAATGGCGCACAAAATGTAAGCACTCAATTAATAATAACCTCTGGAAATTCTACGGTATTCAGGAAAGACTTAAGCTTTTCTAAATCACAAAACTCTCACCTCGTAAACTTAACTCTTCCTGCAAATAGAGTAGGAGTTAACACATATATTGCTGTCATTATTCCTTTAGAATCAGAACAAAATAAAGTTAACAACGTTAAACCATTTGCTGTAGAAATTATTGATGAAAAGACGAATGTTGCTATTGTAAGTGATATAATTCATCCAGATTTAGGAGCTCTAAAAAAGGCTATTGAAAGCAATGAACAACGCAGCGTTTCTATATTAAAACCGAATGATTTTTTAGATAAAAAAGAGGATTTTCAGCTTACAATTTTATATCAACCCAACACTAAATTTAAAGCGGTTTTTGATTCTCTTGAAAAATCTGATAAAAATAAATTTGTAATTGTTGGTACACAAACTCAATGGACTTTTTTAAATGAAGTAGAAACAAATTACTCGCAAGAGATTACGTTGCAAACGGAAGACTTTCAACCAAGCTTAAATTCTAATTATTCAACATTTATAATAGATGATTTAGATTTTAATTCATTTCCACCATTACAATCAGAATTTGGTAACGTAACCTTTAAAACACCAATAGAAACACTATTGTATAAACGTGTTTTTAACGACTCAATCGTACTACAACCATTATTGGCAACTTTTGAAAACAACAATAGGAGAGAAGCAATTTTGTTAGGCGAGCATATCTGGAAATGGAGAGCACAAAGCTATTTAAATAAAAAATCGTTTCAGCAATTCGATAATTTCATTGGTAAACTTGTGCAATATTTAGCTTCAAATAAAAGAAGAAGTCGATTAAATTTAGATTACGAAACTTTTTATAATGAAATTAGAGATATAATAATAACAGCTCAATTTTTCAATAAAAACTATGAATTCGATAACAAAGCATCTTTATCCATAACAGTAAAAGACTTAAATTCTGGTGACACAACAATCTTGCCTTTTATACTAAAAAATAATTTTTACCAAGTAAACTTAAGCAGTTTATCGCCTTCCGAATACGATTTTACAGTGAGTGCAAACAATGGAGAAATGAAACAATCTGGACATATAAAAATTTTAGATTACAATGTAGAACAACAATTTTTGAATGCTAATGTAACAAAGTTGCAACAAGTAGCCATTAAAAGTAAAGGAACAAGTTATTTTATCGCTAATTATAAGTCGCTTATCACTGATATAAATACAGATGTTAGGTTTAAAACTATACAAAAAAGTAGTAAAAATATCGTACCTTTGATCGATTTTAAATATCTATTATCACTCATTGCATTGAGTCTAGCTTTAGAGTGGTTTTTAAGAAAATATAATGGGCTCATTTAACCTAAATAAATAATAATGGAAAAATTACCAAAAATTGCATTACCTGTAATCATATTTTTTATAGTATTGATTGTTTTAATTTCCAAATCTGCTATAACCATAGATTCTGGTGAAGCAGGAGTATTGTACAAAACCTTTGGTGGAGGAGTTGTAACTGACGAACCAGCATTAGGTGAGGGATTTCATCTTGTAGCACCTTGGAATAAAGTGTTTGTTTATGAAGTAAGACAACAAGAAATACTTGAAACATTACAAGTGCTTTCTTCTAACGGATTGGATATTAGACTAGAAGCTTCTGCTTGGTTTCAACCAGACTTTGCAAGTTTAGGAAAATTGCATCAGGAGAAAGGACAAAGTTATGTATCAAGAGTATTACAACCAGCTATTCGTAGTGCTGCAAGAAGCGTTGTAGGTCGCTATACTCCAGAGCAACTCTACTCTAGCAAACGTGATGTTATTCAAGAAGAAATTTTTATTGAAACCAAAAAGATTGTTGAAAGTCAGTTTGTTCAACTGAACGAAATTTTGGTTAGAGATGTAACTCTGCCTCCTACAATTAAAGATGCTATCGAACGTAAACTAAAGCAAGAACAAGAGTCTTTAGAATACGAGTTTAGATTGGTTACTGCTGCCAAAGAAGCTGAAAAAGTAATTATTGAAGCAAGAGGTAAAGCAGATGCAAACCGTATTTTAAGTGCATCATTAACCGATAAGATTCTTCAGGATAAAGGTATTGAAGCAACCCTTAAACTTGCTGAATCAAACAATAGCAAAGTAGTTATTATTGGTTCTGGAAAAGATGGATTGCCTATTATTTTAGGAAATCAATAAATTTTCATATCTAAAATTAAGAAATACACATTAATTTTGAAATCATTTCAAAAGATTTGGAATTGTAAATTTTAATTCTCAATCTTTGTAGAGATAAAAAACAAAAATGAATTTTATTCAATTACATCATCATCATTTTCATAATTGCACTCAAGCGATCTGAAAATGTATTGAATAAAAACAAAATATATTTTAAACCCGTTTGAGTAAATCAAACGGGTTTTTTATTCCTGCGTAGGCAGGAGTCTTTCCCAGGAAAAGATTTACTCAAATAAAAGTTAAACTAAAATGAGTAAATTAAAAATTGCAGTTCAAAAATCTGGACGTTTACACAACGATTCGATGAAAATCTTAAAGGGTATTGGTATTTCTATCGATAATGGAAAAGATCAACTTAAAGCTTCTGCTAGAAACTTTCCTATAGAAGTTTTTTATTTAAGAAATGGAGATATTCCACAATACCTTAGAGATGGTGTTGTAGATGCTGCTATTATAGGCGAAAATGTCCTTATCGAGAAAGGAAATGATATCACAATTGTAGAAAAATTAGGGTTTTCAAAATGCAGAGTATCTATAGCAATTCCTAAATCTTCAAAGTATAAAGCGTTTAGTGATTTAAGCGGAAAGCGTATTGCAACTTCTTATCCTAATACTGTGAAGCAATACTTTAAAAAGAATGGCATAAACTTAAACCTTCATATAATTAACGGTTCAGTAGAAATTGCGCCAAATATTGGTCTGGCTGATGCCATTTGCGATATAGTTTCAAGTGGAAGTACACTATTTAAAAACAATCTGAAAGAAGTAGAAGTTTTGTTTAGGTCTGAAGCGGTTTTGGCTTCATCTCCATTTATTAATGATGAGAAACAACAAATTTTAGATAAAATCAAATTTAGATTCCAGTCGGTATTAAAAGGAAGACAATCAAAATACATATTATTAAATGCACCAAACGATAAACTGCAAGATATTATTAATATCCTGCCAGGAATGAAAAGTCCAACAGTTTTACCATTAGCAAAAAAGGGCTGGAGCTCGGTACACTCCGTATTAAACAAAAATGAGTTTTGGGATATTATTGATGAGTTAAAACTAAATGGTGCTCAAGGAATTTTAGTTTGTCCAATAGAAAAATTGGTGATATGAAACGAGCATGTTAAAGATTTTTTCACATAAGGGAATGATTAATAGCGAACCGTCCCGATAGTTATCGGGATGACCGTTAAAAAACAATAAATATAAACACATGAAAATAATTGAAAATCCAAAAATAGAAGATTGGTCAGAACTTTTAAAGCGACCAACACAATTAGTTAAAGATATTGAATCAACAGTAATGCAAATCTTTAGTGAAGTTGACAGAAAAGGAGACGAAGCTATTTATAAATACACAGCTCTTTTTGATAATGTTGAACTGAAATCTATGGTTGTTTCAGATGAAGAAATCAAAAATGCTGTAAAAAAAGTTCCTTTAAAACTTCAAAAGGCTATTAAAATAGCTAAAAGTAATATTGAGAAATTTCATTTAGCTCAGCAGACAAAAACTGTAAAAGTTAATACCAGTAAAGGTGTTTTATGTTGGCAGGAAAAGAGAGCAATACAGAAAATTGGATTGTACATTCCAAACGGCACAGCACCATTATTTTCTACAGTATTGATGTTAGTAATTCCAGCACAAATTGCTGGTTGCAAAGAAATTATATTGTGTTCACCACCAGATTCAAGTGGAAATATTAGTCCAGAAATTCTTTTTTCCTCGCAACTTTGTGGTGTTACAAAGATTATTAAAGCTGGTGGCATTCAAGCCATTGCTGGTTTAACTTTTGGAACAGAAACCATACCTAAAGTGTATAAAATTTTTGGACCTGGAAATCAATATGTTACTGTTGCTAAACAATTAGCTACTAAATTTGGAGTCTCTATTGATATGCCTGCAGGACCAAGCGAGCTACTCGTTATCGCAGATGATACAGCTAATGCTGCTTATATAGCTTCAGATTTATTAAGTCAAGCCGAGCATGGCATTGATAGTCAAGTTATTTTAGTGTCAACATCTAAAGCTATGATTGATTTAGTTTATGCCCAAGTAAATAAACAAATTACAGCACTACCTCGTTTTGATATTGCTAAAAAGGCAATCGATAATTCAAAACTTATATTGGTAGAGACTGAAGAAATTGCCCTAAATTTAATCAATGAGTATGCACCTGAGCACTTTATTATTTGTACAAAAAACGAGGACTATTTCATCGACGGAATAATAAATGCAGGCTCTGTATTTATTGGTAATTACACACCTGAAAGTGCTGGTGATTATGCCTCAGGCACAAATCATACTCTGCCTACAAATGGATTTTCAAAATCATATTCTGGAGTGAATTTAGATAGCTTTTTAAAAAGCATAACATTTCAAAGTATCACAAAAGAAGGACTCCAAAATATTGGTGAAACCATTGAATTAATGGCAGAAGCTGAAGGGTTACAAGCTCATAAAAATGCAGTTTCAATTAGATTAAAAGACATTTAATATCACTATTAAGTCACCTCGAGCGTAGTCTAGAGGTCACATTATTATTAAAAATGAAAAACAAAATATTCAATATTAACCAATTTTTAAGACCAAACATCAAAGCTTTAAAACCCTATTCATCTGCAAGAGATGAGTTTAAAAGTTCAGATTTCGATATGGTTTTTTTAGATGCTAACGAAAACCCCTTCCAAAATGGTTTGAATCGTTATCCTGATCCTCAACAAAGCAAATTGAAATCTCTGTTATCAAAAATAAAAGGAATTTCAACAAACAATATCCTTTTGGGTAATGGTAGCGATGAAGTTTTAGATTTAATCATAAGAGCATTCTGCGAACCCAATCATGATAATGTAATTATTTTACCTCCCACTTATGGCATGTATAAAGTGCTTGCTAACGTAAATGCAGTCGAAATTATTGAAGTAGAATTGTCTGGAAGTTTTCAACCTAATGTTCAACAAATATTGTCAAATACAAATAGCAATAGCAAAATATTATTTTTATGCTCTCCTAACAATCCTACTGGAAATAGTTTTATTATTTCTGAAGTAGAAGAATTGCTAACCAAATTTCTGGGTATTATTGTATTAGATGAAGCATATATCGATTTTTCCAAGCAAGAAAGTTTGTTAAAAAGACTAGAAGAATTTCCAAACCTAATTATTACTCAAACACTTTCTAAAGCTTATGGTTTGGCTGGAATTCGACTCGGAATTTGCTATGCTTCAGCAGAAATAATTTCAGTTTTAAATACAATAAAACCACCATATAATATCAACGAGTTTACACAGCAAAAGGCTTTTGAAAAACTCTCAATTACTAATGTTGTAAATAAACAAGTTAGTAGCATACTCGAAGAGAGAGACAAGTTAATTGGTAATCTGAAATCTATTGATTTTATAAAAACCATCCATCCAACCGATGCCAATTTTGTACTCATAAAAGTAGATGATGCAAATAAGCGTTATGACCAACTAACTAAAAAAAGTATAGTTGTTAGAAATAGAACAAATCAACCATTATGTAAAAATTGTTTGAGATTAACAATTGGAACAGAAGATGAAAATGAAAAATTAATAAAAGCTTTAAAAAACATATAATGAAGAAAATATTATTTATAGATAGAGACGGAACCGTTATTAAAGAACCAGTTGATGAACAGATTGATTCGTTTGAAAAGCTAAAATTCTACCCTAAAATCTTTCAATATTTAAGCAAAATAGCCCATGAATTAGATTTTGAAATCGTGATGATTACTAATCAAGATGGCTTAGGAACTGATACCTATCCAGAGGACACATTTTGGCCAATTCACAAGTTTATAATTAGCACTTTTGAAGCAGAAGGAATCATTTTTAAAGAACAATTTATTGATAGAACTTTTGCCAAAGACAATGCACCAACACGTAAACCTAATACTGGCTTATTAACTAAGTATTTTACAAATGAGTATGATTTAAAAAATTCGTTTGTAATAGGTGATAGACTTACAGATATTGAATTAGCAAAAAACCTAGGTGCTAAAGGAATTTTTATAAACGATAACACAAATTTGTGTACTGATGAAATTTCAGTTAAGAGAAGTGAGTTAGAAACTTATATTGCTTTAGAAACTAATGATTGGGAGGAAATTTATAAATTTTTAAAAACTGAAGATAGGTCAGGAAACATTAGTCGTAATACCAACGAAACTAAAATAGATATTCAAATAAATCTTGATGGTACTGGAAAAAGTGATATAAATACTGGAATTGCATTTTTCGATCACATGCTAGACCAATTAGCACGTCATGGACAATTAGATTTAAATATTAAAGTTGATGGAGATTTAGAAATCGATGAGCACCACACAATTGAAGATACAGCAATTATTTTAGGCGAATTGTTTAATAAAGTTTTAGGTTCTAAACTTGGAATAGAACGTTATGGATTTTGTTTACCAATGGACGATTGTTTGGCGCAAGTTGCTATCGATTTTGGAGGTAGAAATTGGCTCGTTTGGGAAGCAAATTTTAAACGTGAATTGATTGGTAAAATGCCAACAGAAATGTTCATGCACTTCTTTAAATCGTTTTCAGATGGTGCAAAATGCAACTTGAATATCAAAGCTGAAGGCACTAATGAACATCACAAGATTGAAGCTATTTTTAAGGCATTTGCAAAAGCAATTAAAATGGCCGTAAAGCGTGATATCGAAAAAATGATTTTACCATCAACAAAAGGAATAATACAAAATTAAGAATTCAGATTGACGAATTACGAATGTTTCAATTCGTAAATCTAAAATCGTAAATCTAAATCAGGTGAGAGTAGTAATAATAGATTATGGAGCAGGTAACATTAAAAGTATTCAATTTGCCTTCAAACGCTTAGGAATAGATGCTAAGTTATCTAATAATCCTAAAGAGATTTTAGCAGCCGATAAAATAATTTTTCCTGGTGTAGGTGAAGCTAGTAGTGCTATGAAGAAGTTGGTTGAATGCAAATTAGATAAAGTTATACCAACTTTAAAACAGCCTGTTTTAGGTATTTGTTTAGGAATGCAATTATTATGTAACTATACCGAAGAAGGTAATAGTAAAGGTTTAGGTGTTTTTAATGCTAATGTAAAACGATTTTCTAAAGATGTAAAAGTGCCACAAATTGGGTGGAATAATATTAAAAATTTAAAGTCTGATTTATTTAAAAATATCAAAGACAATGAATATATGTATTTAGTGCATAGTTATTATGCAGAAAACTGTAACCAAACTATTGCAATAACTAATTATAATATTAAATATGCCTCAGCATTGCAACATAAGAATTTTTATGGTGTACAATTTCATCCTGAAAAGAGTAGTAAATCAGGTGCACAACTATTACAAAATTTTATAGACTTATAATATGAGAATTATACCAGCAATAGATATTATAGACGGAAAGTGTGTTCGCTTAACAAAAGGCGACTATGAAACTAAAAAAGTGTATAATGAAAACCCTTTAGAAGTAGCAAAGCAATTTGAAGATGCAGGTATTGAATATTTGCATTTGGTGGATTTAGATGGAGCAAAAGCAAAACACATAGTAAATTATAAGGTTCTAGAACAATTAGCATCTAAAACCAATTTAAAAATTGATTTTGGTGGAGGTTTGAAATCTAATGAGGATTTATATATTGCTTTTAATTCTGGTGCAAGACAAATAACAGGAGGAAGCATAGCTGTAAAAAATCCAATTCTTTTTGAACAATGGATTGATAAATATGGAAGTGAAAAAATAATTTTAGGAGCTGATTGTAATAATGAAAAGATTGCAATTAATGCTTGGCAAAAAGATAGTAATAAAGCTGTTATTCCGTTTATTAAAGAGTATCAAAGAAAAAGTATTCAATATGTAATTTGTACAGATATTTCTAAAGATGGTATGCTTGAAGGATCATCCACAAATTTATATAAAAAAATAATACATAATTGTACAAATAGTAGTGCATCACAATCTATTAAATTAATTGCATCTGGTGGTATTTCTTCTTTAGATGAAATAATTACTCTTGGAGAAATAGGTTGCGAAGGCGCTATTATTGGTAAGGCTATTTATGAAAATAGAATTAGTTTAAAACAACTTGAAAATTATATTGCAAATCAATAATTATGCTGGCAAAACGTATTATACCTTGTTTAGACATCAAAGATGGTCGAACAGTAAAAGGTATCAATTTTGTAGATTTAATTGATGCTGGCAATCCTGTTCAGTTAGCAAAACATTATGCTAAAGCTGGAGCTGATGAATTGGTGTTTTTAGATATTTCAGCAACTTTAGAGAATCGAAATACAACTTTGGATATGGTACTTCATGTAGCAGAGCAAGTTGATATTCCTTTTACTGTTGGTGGCGGAATTTCTTTTGTTGAAGATGTAGATGCTTTATTAAAATGTGGTGCAGATAAAGTATCTGTAAATTCTTCAGCTATTAAACGTCCTGATTTAATAAATGAATTATCAAAAAAATTTGGCAGTCAATGCATTACAGTAGCAATTGATGCAAAACAAATTGAATGCGAGTGGATTGTTTATCTAGCTGGTGGAACTATTCGATCAGAATTGAAACTATTTGAATGGGCAAAAGAAGTAGAGGTACGTGGTGCAGGAGAGATTTTATTTACATCAATGAATAACGATGGTACTAAAGATGGCTTTGCAAATAAAGCACTAGCAAGATTATCCAACGACCTAAATATCCCAATCATAGCGTCAGGTGGAGCAGGAAATATTCAACATTTTTTAGATGTATTTAAAGATGGAAAAGCTGATGCGGCTCTTGCTGCTAGTGTTTTCCATTTTGGTGAAATAGAAATATTAGAATTAAAAAAAGAATTGAAGAAGAAGAATATTGAAATGAGACTTTAGTCGTCATACTGAATTTGTTTCAGTTTTCATTAATAACAATAACTATGGAAATAAAATATAATATAGATAATCTAATTCCAGCAATCATTCAGGATAATAATACTAAAACAGTTTTAATGTTGGGTTATATGAATTCTGAAGCTTTAGAAAAAACAAAAACAACAAAAAAGATTACATTTTTTAGTAGAAGTAAGCAACGATTATGGACTAAAGGAGAAGAAAGCGGAAACTATCTAAATGTAGTCCATATAAAATTAGATTGCGATAATGATACGCTCTTAATTCAGGTAAATCCTGTTGGACCAGCTTGCCATAAAGGAACAGATACCTGTTGGAAAGAATCCAATATTCAAAATTTTGGATTTTTATCTCAATTAGAAAGCATAATAGAGGATAGAAAAGAAAATGCTGAAGAAGAATCTTCTTATGTGGCTTCATTATTCAATAAAGGCATTAACAAAATCGCTCAGAAAGTAGGAGAGGAGGCTATTGAATTGCTTATTGAAGCCAAAGATAATAACCCAGATTTGTTCTTAAATGAAAGTGCCGATTTACTGTTCCACTATCTAATCTTGATACAAGCTAAAGGATTCAAACTAAATGATGTTGCAGAAATGCTAAAAACAAGACATTAAAATTTTGCAATGCATAGTAAATTAGCTTACTTGTAGCTATGTTTAATAAGCGATATTATTACGTTATTAGAATTCAATATTTAGGGTATCGTTTTCATGGTTGGCAAAAACAGCCAAAACTGAAAACAATTCAGTTAATGATCGATAGAACTTTAAAATTTATTTTAAAAGAACAACCTTTTAAAACTCTTGGAGCTGGTAGAACTGATGCTATGGTTTCTGCTCAAGATGCAGCTTTCGAGCTATTTTTAAATGACAAACCTCTTGATAATTTAGAAGAATTTCTTGCACTATTTAATCATAATTTACCTCAAGATATACGTGCATTATCTATTAAACTAGTTAATGAAAAGTTTAATATTATTCAGCATCCTAAAGTAAAAGAATATTTATACTTGTTTACCTATGGCGATAAAAACCATCCTTTTTGTGCATCAATAATGACAACTATTCTTGATGAATTAGATATAGAACTTATGAAAGAAGGAGCAAAGCTATTTCAAGGAAAACATAATTTTAAAACCTACTGTTTTAGAACCACAGATAATGGAATTTATAATAGAGAAATAATCTCATGCCAACTCAATGAAAACAAAATATTTACAGCTAACTTCTTTCCGGAGCAGACATATTTATTACGAGTAAAGGGCAAAGGATTTGGACGTAACCAAATACGATTAATGATGGGAGCACTCATAAAACTCGGTAAAGGAGAAATATCTTTAAAATATATTGAAGAAAGCTTAAAACCAGAAAGTAAAGAGCTTATGGATTATATTGCTCCAGCCTCAGGATTAATTCTTAACAAAATTGAGTTTGAATAATGTAACTGTTTTTGTAATTTGTTCAAAAAATATACCGTTATGAATGTTATTGTACCTAAAGCTGCTTTAGATTTTTTTAAAAAGCTAAAACAAAACAACAATAGAGATTGGTTTAATGAGCATAAAAAAGAATTTAAAATTGTTGAAGCTGAAGTAAAGGGAATCTATAATTTTATTTTTGATAATCTTAACTCTCATGATGATGTAGATAAACTCAAACTATTTCGTATTTATCGCGATGTCAGATTTTCAAAAGATAAAACACCTTACAAAACACATTTTGGAGGATCTTTTCACAGAACAAAGCCAAAACTTCGTGGTGGTTATTATTTGCACCTTGCTCCAGATAACGAATCGTTTATTGCAACAGGGTTTTGGGAACCCAACAAAGATGATTTATTGAGAATACGAAGAGAATTTGAAATGGACGATGCCGAAATTCGTAAAATAATTAGTCATAAATCATTTAAAAATATCTGGGGAGAATTTGTTGGTAGCGAATTAAAAACAGCTCCTAGAGATTTTGATAAAGACCATAAAGCCATAGATTTAATTAAGAAGAAACAATATATTTTCACCAAAAAATATACTGACAAAGATGTATTGGATAATGGCTTTATAAAGGAAGTAAATAAATCGTTTAAAGCCATTAGACCTTATTTTGATTATATGAGCGATGTATTGACAACCAATTTAAATGGCGAATCTATTTTATAAAATTAAAGGCGGCTTATTAACATAAAGAAGCCGATTAAAAAATCGGCTTCTACTCATTATTCATTTATAAACTCATCAAAGGTTTTTAGTTGTAAATCTTTAAATTTAGACTTCTTTTTAAGTTTTGCAAAATCTGTTTTTGCTGCATTAAAGCGTTCTTCTATAATGCTTAAATTTTCAAGTTCGGCACTAGACGGCTTATCATAACTTCCAGCAATTTTACTGTAAAGATCAGCCATTTTTTCTCTTAATTGAGGCTCTGCAGAACCCACATAATTATCACCAGTAGTAATAACTAAAGTTTCTTTAAGCGTATTTAATGCAGATGTTAACTTCTTTTTATCTTTTGAAACATCTATAATAGCATCGAGTTCATAAACCAAATATGCTAATTCTTGAGTCATGTTATACATTTTCATTGTAGTATTATGCTTAAGATCTCTTTCTTGATCTGATAAGCCTGAATGCTTATCGTAAACAACTTCAAAAACATGTTCGAAAGTTTCTTTTCCTTTAGTTATTACAGCTTTATACTTACCGGCTTTAACTCTAGGTGAAGTAAAACCACCAAAACTAAATGTTTTTCCTTTTGCAACTTTTGGTTGTTTTATAGTAAAGTTCCAGTTAACTATATTAATTCCTTTAGATTTTCCAGGACCTATAGACGCAATCTTGTTACCGTCCAAATCTTGTATTTCCATAGTCATTTTTCCAAATGTATGTCGCTTAGGCAATAAGTATTTTATTTGTGCTGCTCTGGAAGGATTGCGACCAACGAATTGGGTTTCACTTCCGAAATTACCGGCGAATCCACCTTGATCTCTCATAACCGCTGGTTTAGTCTTAAAAAAGTGTAATTTTTCAGACATTATCTCTGAAGAAATTTCACGTAAAGGAGAAATATCATCAATAATAATAACACCACGACCATGTGTTCCCATTACTAAATCGTTTGTGCGCTTTTGTAAATCAATAAAATGAACAGCAACCGATGGCATATTCTTTGTAAACTTGCTCCAAATGTTCCCTCCATCTAAAGTAATATAGAGACCAAATTCTGTTCCTAAAAACAATAAATCAGGATTTACATAGTCCTCTTGTATATTTCTTACAAAACCAACAACATCTTTAGATATTATATTAATCCAGGTTTTACCATAATCTGTAGTTTTATATGCATAAGGTGTCATGTCGCCTCGTGTATGACCATCAAACACAGCATAAGCTGTACCTTTATCATGCACACTAGCCTCGATATGATACACCCAAGTATTTTGAGGTAATCCTGCAATATTCATAGATGTATTAGTCCAACTTTTACCACCATTGGTTGTTATTTGTACATTGCCATCATCTGTACCAACCCAAATAATATTTTCATCTAAAGTGGATTCGGCTATTGTAAAAATTGTTGTATGATTTTCTGCTCCAGAATTATCCATAGATAATCCTCCAGAATCTTCTTGCTGTTGTTTACTCTTATCGTTTGTGGTTAAATCTGGCGATATGATAGTCCATGTATCACCCATATCTTCCGATCTATGAACAAACTGACTTCCCATATAAAAACGATCTGGTTGAAAAGTACTTGTTGCCATTGGAGCATTCCAGTTAAAACGTAACTTGGCATATCCTTTTGTTGGTAATGGTTGTACCGTTTTAATTAATTTTTTCTCAACATCGAAGCGCCATACGTTTGCAGCACCTTGCATTTCGGAATATATTATCTTTTTAGTAGGATGTCTTAACACTCTAAAACCATCACCACCTCCAATAGAGTTCCAATCTCTTGCATTTATTCCTCCACTTGAAGATGAAGGTCCATACCAAGAGCCATTATCTTGTAAACCACCATAAACATTATAAGGTTCTTCATTATCTACACTAACATGATAGAATTGAGACAACGGAAGGTTTTCTACAATTTCCATAGTAGTACCTCCATTCCATGAACGATAAACACCACCATCTGTTCCTACATACATTCTGTCTGAATCATTAATATCGAACACAATATCATGAATATCGGCATGCATGTTTCCTAAACTCTTAAATGTTTTTCCACCATCTCTGGAGATAGAGCCTGTTAATCCTCCTTTAACTACTACATCAGGATTTTTTGGATCTACTACTATTCTTGAAAAGTAAAATGGTCTAACTGTAATGCCAAAGTCGTTATTAAGTTGTTTCCAACTATTCCCTGCATCATCACTTCTATAAAGACCTTTTTTAGTATCTTCTTCAGCTTCAATTACAGTATATAACACATTCGGATTCGATGGTGCTACAGCAATAGCTAGACGACCTAATTTTCCTTCTGGAAAGCCATTGTGGATTTTGTTCCAGGTCTCACCACCATCTGTAGATTTGTACAAAGCGCTATTATCTCCACCAGATTCAAAAGACCAGGCAGTTCTTCTAAATTCCCACATTGATGCGTAAAGTATATTTGGATTATCAGGATCCATAGCAAAATCTGCACAGCCTGTTTTTTTATCTACATATAGTATATTTTTCCATGTCACTCCACCATCTGTAGTTTTATAAACACCTCTATCTTCACTGTCGGACCAAAGTGCACCTAATACAGCTATGTATACTTCTTTTGAGTTTTTAGGATTAATTACAATGTTAGCGATATGTTCAGAATTTTCGAGTCCTATCTTATTCCATGTAGTTCCTCCATCTTTAGATTTATATAACCCATCACCAATAGATATACTGTTACGCGTCCAGGTTTCTCCAGTACCAACATAAACTATATTGTCCGGATTATTTGGATCTATGGCAACTGCACCAATAGATTGACAATAATCATCGAAAATAGGATTGAAGGTTGTTCCAGCATTATTGGATTTCCAAACTCCACCACCTGCAGTTCCTGCATAAATAATTCTGGGATTTGTAGGGTGGGTTTCCATGTCGTTAATTCTACCACTCATTAACGCAGGTCCTATATGACGTGCCCTTAAATCGCCAAATAAATTTTTAGCATTAATACTTTTTGAATCTTGAGCACTGGAGTATATAGGAATCAAGACAATACTCAATGCTAATGTGAATAATAATTTTTTCATGTGTTAGTATTTATTGTTTTTTTGAATGTCACATGCTGTTCGCTATTAATCATTTTTCATTGGCGAAAAAAATTTTAACATGCTCGTTTCATTTTTTGGTTGAATTAGTTAATTAAAATAAAAATCCTCAATATTTTGACATTGAGGATTTAAAGTGTATTAATTTTTATTATCATCCTTATTTTCAGAAGCTGTTTCTTCTGGAAATTCAAATAGTTTATCATCCACTACAGGATTTAGCTCTATTGAAGTAAATGTAATAGGTGCTCCTGGTTGTCCTTTAACACCTTGGGTCATAGAAAATGGAAAATATAAACCATCAACTTCCTGATAATCGCTTATAGTAATTTCTGAAGTCATTCCTTTACCTTGACCTGATTTTATTTCAGCTTGAACGGCAATAGGAACAAAATTATCAATATCAAAAAAGTAGTAACTCACATCAGCTTCTTCTATACCATCAACAGTAATTGGTTCTTTTGTTAATTTAATTTTAAAAGTCTCTGTACCATCAATGGTTTCATTACCTAATAATTCGACTAAATATCCTTTTTCTTTATAATCTATAAATGGATCAAGAAAATCATTAGCATTTAACTTCATAATTGCAGTTGCTTCTGCATCACTTTTTTCTGCTTTTTGAGTCATAAAATTATGTCCCCAAAGTGTTTCCCCATCAAACACACCTTGCTTAATTTCTTTACCTTGAAAATTAATAACAGTCATTTGTTTTCCGCTTTTTAGTTGGATAATTTCTATTGGAATTTCCATCCCTCCATTATTAACCTTTGCGGTCATTTTTATTCCTTCTAATTTTTTTAAGCTTTCTAAACCTCCAATATTTTCGAAATAAGTACTGATAATCTCATCTGCCGTTTGTGCATTAATAGTTGTAGTAGCGCTAACCAATAATGCTACCAATAATAATTTTATTGTTTTCATAAAATTTGTATATATAAAGTTATTTTTATTTGTCTTACAAGTTACAAAAATGTTACTATTTGAGATTTGTTTTTTATTAACATTAACAATAAATCAAATAAGAGTAATTAATTTTTTTTTGGTTCTGTTTCTTCCACAGGCATTTTAAAAATGCTTTCATCTAAAGCTACATTAAACTCAACTACATTAAAAACAAGCTCTAAACTTACTTGTCCATTAAATTTTTCTATTCGAGAAAAAGCTACATAAAGTCCATTTACCTCTTGATAATCGCTAATAAGAGTTTGTGACGTAGCACCTTTAGCTGGACCAGACATAATAACAGATTCTATTGCAATGGGCACATAATTTTCAGTATCAAAAAAATACATGTCTATATTTTCTTCTTCTTTGCCATCAACTAAAACAGGTGTTTTTGTTAACTTGATTTTATAGCATTCAGTACCTTCCCATTCCTCTTTACCAAGTAATTCTACAGAGTAACCTTTTGCTTTATAATTAAAAAAGGCATCAGTTAAGTTGTCTTTTGCTTCGTTCTTATAATTAATTGAAGATTCAGAGTCTAAAGCTTCTGCTTTTTGAGTTTGAAAATTCATACTCCAAGCATTTTCTCCATCAAAGGCTTCAACTATAAAAGAGTTGCCTTGTAAATTAACATCAATAATGGTTCTGCCATCTTTCATATAACTTGCAATAAACGGATAATCAATACCTTGTTGTTTTCCAACACCTGTAACTTTCATTGAAGTAATTTTAGACCATGCTTCTTGACCACCAATATTTTCGACATAGTTTTCAATAATTTCTTCTACGCTTTGAGCTTCAAGAGTAACTACAAAGCATAATACTAATCCAAGAACTGTAAAATTTAAAGCTTTCATAATTTATAGTTTATTTGATAGATATTTTATTTGACTAACAAGTTAGAAAAAAGTTACAAGTATTTTATTTTTTTAACTATAACTTTCAAAGGATTGAATATGTATCTTTGGTATAAATTAAAACAAATCAATTTTAAAATATGCAAAAGCAACTCATAGAATGCGTGCCAAATATAAGTGAAGGACGTGATTTAGATAAAATAAATGAAATAGCTAACATAGTTGAAATTGTTGAAGGTGTAAAATTATTGGATATTGATGCTGGAAGCGCAACCAATAGGACAGTTATCACTTTTGTTGGTGAACCAAAACAAGTTATAGAAGCCGCATTTTTGCTCATTCAAAAAGCATCACAACTTATAGACATGAGTAAACATAGTGGTGAGCATCCACGTTTTGGTGCTACAGATGTTTGTCCACTTGTTCCAATTTCTGGAATTACTTTAGAAGAGACAGCAAAATATGCAAAAATGCTAGGGAAAAGAGTAGGAGAAGAGCTAAAAATTCCTGTGTATTTTTACGAAAATGCAGCTCAAGAAGATAAACGCAAAAACCTGGCTAATTGCAGAGCAGGAGAGTACGAAGGTTTAAAGAAAAAATTGTCTGATC
>QMOV01000027.1 GCA_003650305.1 Bacteroidota bacterium
AAAATACTCCGAAGCTTTATCGTAATCATCGCCTTCATAAGCCATAAAACCAATATAATATTTGGCTTGTGAGCCATATTTTTCAGAATTTTCTACACGTGATAAATATTTTTTAGCACCTTGATTATTATTAGTTGCATAAAAGCTGTAACCATAATTAAAGTTGAATGTTTCGCGTTCTCTTCTTGCTAAAGCATCTTCATCTACTTTATCATACCATTTTCGTGCGTATGCAAATCTTGAATTTTCGAAATAGTAATCGGCAACATCCATAAACGCAGTATTGCGCTTCGTACTTGTTGGATAGTCGCTTACAAATTGCTCAATTAAATCATCTGCATTTTGCTGGTTTAATCGTACTGCGCAATTCGCAATATAGTAGGCACAGTCTGATTTTAAAACCTCATCTTTGGCTGTGTTTTCAACCTTATCGAATAAAGATTGAGCTGCGAGATATTGCTTACTATTATATAAAGAAAGTGCTTTTTGATATTCTACTAATTCGCTTGTATAAGCAGCAGATTGTTGTGAAAAAACATAGTAATTGCATAAAATTACTAATGCAAATACCAATCCTATTTTTTTTATCATTAAACTTCGTTTTTTGTTGATATGACTCTATAAATGTTACTTCTTTGAAATTTGTATAAAAATCATTGATTGTTGATTTTCTATATCAAAAGTATCAATATATGGTTCTTATAACGTTATAAATTTGTTATAATTATAAACGAGTTATTAAAAATTTAGTCTTCAGTTAGCAGTACACAGTTTTCAGTAGGACATTAAACTTTTTAATAATACATTTACAATTCATAAAATTTCTAAAAATATATGTCCAATACTGTTTTGCAATTAAAAAATGTTTCTATTTATCAAGGTGAAAGCTTGGTGTTGACCGATGTTAATGTAGAAATGGAAAAAGGTGATTTTGTGTATCTAATTGGCAAAACTGGAACAGGAAAAAGCAGTTTTATGAAACTTCTTTATGCTGATTTAGAACTCACAGAAGGAGAAGGTTCTATTGTTGATTTTGATTTAAAAACCCTTAAAGAAAAAGATATTCCGTTTTTAAGACGAAAATTAGGCATAGTCTTTCAGGATTTTAAACTACTGAACGATAGGACTGTAAATGGAAATTTAGAGTTTGTTTTAAAAGCAACTGGTTGGAAAGACAAACAGGAAATTAGTGATAGAATCGAGGATGTGCTTAATAAAGTAGGTATGAAAACCAAAGGCTTTAAATTTCCCTACGAACTTTCGGGAGGTGAACAACAACGTATCGCAATTGCAAGAGCACTATTAAACGACCCTGAACTTATTTTAGCTGATGAACCTACAGGAAACATTGATCCACAAACAAGTATAGAAGTTATGGAAGTATTACAAGAATTAAACAAAAAAGGACATACTATTTTAATGGCTACACACGATTATGCTTTGCTCCTAAAATATCCGAGTAAAACGCTTAAATGTGATGAAAATAAAGTTTTTGAGGTTGTGCAACGTAAGGGTTAATTATGCTTTCTATATTAATTCCTACATATAATTATAAAGTTGCATCTCTGGTAAGTAGCTTACATAAACTATTAGTTAAGGCAGATATTATCTTTGAAATTATTTGTTTGGATGATGGTTCTGATGAAAATATCAATAATGTTAACCTTGAAGTTAATAAGCTTCCATTTACTACTTATAAATTATCTTCTACAAATAATGGTATTGCTATAACACGGCAATTACTTTGTAATCTTGCAAAGTATGAATGGATTTTACTTATAGATGCGGATACCGAAATTAGAGATGATAATTTCATTACTAATTACTTAACACAAATAAATTCAGGATATGAGGTAATTTTTGGTGGAATTTCTTACCTTAACAATGCTCCAAATAATTATGGTTTACTACGTTGGAAATATGGCAAGCAATGTGAAGAATTAAAGGCAGAAAAAAGGAATAAAAACCCTTATAAAATAACTTCAGCAGCAAACTTATTCATTAAAAAAATAGTGTATAAACAATTTAGTTTAGACTCCATTGGTAACTCATATGGTATGGATATTTTTTTTGGTTCACAATTAAAACAAAACAATATTCCTATTTTGCATATCAACAACTCAGTTTATCATTTAGGACTAGAAAGTAATGTTAAGTACTTACAAAAAACTGAATTGGCAGTAAAAACGCTTTGTAATCTTAATTATGAAAAAAAAATTGAGCATCATGAGAATGATTTATTAAATACATTCATCTTATTTAAAAATTTTAAATTAAATTATGTCTTTGCTCTAGTCTATAAACTATTTAAAAATATTATAAAAAAGAACCTGTTGAGTAACTATCCTATTATAATCCTACTTCAACTTTACAAGATTTCTTATATGTGTTATTTTGATTTGTCCAATAAAAAATGATTAAATTAATTGAAATAAATCACGCCATAACGACATGATTGTATTTAATTCATAGGCTTTCATACTTTCCCTTGCGTTTTTTGAAATACTTTTCATTTTATTTTTATCTTCAATCAACATTATAATTTTATTAGCATAATCAATGAGATTATCTTTTTGAATTAGGAAACCATTTTCATCATTATTAATGTAACTTTTGGGACCCAAAGTGTTTTCAAATGCAACTACAGGTAATCCACATGCCATAGCTTCAGTTACTGCTAATCCAAAGGGTTCGTATCTGGATGTATTTAATAGCATCGATGCTGTTAAATAGACACTTTTTATGTCTATGACAGGTGTAAGAAATTGTACTTTGTTTGAAATATTTAACTTTATGGCTATTTTTTTTAATTCATCATTGTTTCCTTCTCCATAAATATTTAAGATCCAATCTGGATGTTTTTTAACAACCAAACTCCATATTTTAATCAACTTATCATAGCCTTTTTGATAAGAAAACCTTCCAATTGCGATAACAACTTTATATTCTAAAGAAGCACTTATAGCAGGCAATTTAAACCCTATTGGGTTTGGAATAATTTTAACATTATTTGCTGTCCTATTTTTTTTAGTATTATGGTAAACAATTATCCATTTATATTTACTTGCGCTTAATGAAAGAAAGAAAAAAGACAGCTTCAGTTTTATATTACCTATTAAAGTAGCTGCCTTTGCATTTTTGCTATTATGATTTTCGTAAATCAAGGGTATTTTACTCTTAAATAAAAAAGGCAATAAAGAACCTTTCAATCCATTATCACAATTAACAATAACATCTGGTTTAATATTGTTTATGGTTTTCTTAAGCCTTGACTTATAGAACAATATATTTGCTATTTTAAAACTTTCTTGAGGTAATGAATAAATTTGAATCTTTTCATCAAAATGATAAAACAAAGAACTTGTACTTCCATTAGTATTTATTATATGTATATTATAAGCAAACTCTTTAATCAAATAATTTAATTTCACTGAAAGCACTCTAGCGACACCTCCAGAACTATTTAAATTAGTTGTTATATAAAGTAGTTTTAACAAATCTTAATTAATATTCATTAATTCTAACCATTGCTGACCTATTCGTTTTACCGAAAACCTATATACACTAGATGATGCCTGATTTTTACAATGTTTATATAATTTATCATCATCTACAAATAAATTCATACAATTTATCATATCATCAAAATTTTGATTTTCAACAAGTAGTCCATTTTCTTTATCAGTGATAATTTCATTTGGTCCAGTTTTGCAATTAAAAGAAACTACTGGTGTCCCACAAGCTAAAGCTTCTAACAACACCATTGGCATTCCCTCGTGTGAACTTGACAACACAAAAAACTTAGCCCGTTTAATATATTTATAAGGATTATTTTTAAAGCCAAGTAAATAAACCAAATTTGCAACTCCATTTTGTCTGGCAATAGTAATTAATTCATCTTTTTTTTTGCCAACTCCCAAAATAACTAAAGCAATATTCTTTTTAGGTAGTATCGATTTAGAATATGCAATAATGAGTTTATCGTACTGTTTAACATTTGTGTCAAATTGTCCTGCCCCTATTATATATTGAAAATCTAATAAAATCTCCTCATTCGATTTCTCTTTTATTTGATTGATATCTATAGGATTATAAATCGTCATAACATTATTTAAACTATGTTTTACTTCTATCATTCTCTGCATTTCCTGTGTTATAGAAACAATTTTAAAACAACCACGATAAATCATTCTTGTTAAAAACACTTGATTAGGCATATAGCTGTTTAATTTCGAACTATGTACCGTAAAAATTGTTTTTGTGTTGTATACAAATTTAGCAATTAAGAATTCTTGAAAAGGTTTAATCCGAAATCGAAAATCAATAATAAAATCAAAATCATGTTTTTGCAAATATTTTTTTAAGGCAATTAAACGCTTAATTTTATTGAATATACCATTTGTTTTGTTTTTTAATTTTCCTAAATTGACAACTGTTCCAGAATATGGATAAGCAATATCATCTATTACTATAATATTATGAACATCTATATTATTATCATGGAAAAAGTTAGACAAAATAGCCGCTACACGTTCTGCACCTCCTCTATTTAATCTATAACCGACTAAAGCTATTTTTTTTTTATTCAAAGTGAATTCATATAAGAATTATCAAAAATAAGTGTTTATTTTTATTAAGTTAAGCATTGTTTGTTAAATATAAAAAATTACATTTATTGTTGTGTAATATAATCAACCTATGGTAACTTTATCAATACATCTTATCACATATAATAACGAAAAGCATATTGAAGAAACTCTTCAATCTATTCTAAAACAAAAAGTGGATTTTAAATATGAAATTGTTGTTGGCGATGACTGCTCAACCGACAACACTTTTAACATTTTAAGCACATATGTATTGAAACGTCCCGATGTTTTTAAAGTGCAAAAAAATAAAAAACAATTAGGTATTTTAAGAAATTTCAAAGTTACACTAGATAGGTGTAGTGGTATTTATATTTTTGATATTGCTGGTGATGATTTACTTAAACATGACAATGCACTTCAAAAAATGGTTGATGTATTAAAAAATGATTCTAGTTTGGGGTTTGTAGATAGTGGATATGACAGATTTAATGACAAGATCAATTCAGTAACAGTTTTTAAAAACAATAATCAAATAACCTCCTCAAAAAAAACATATAAAGAAGAAATATTATTAGGAAAGGTTGTTCCTATTGGTCATTGTTTTAATAGAGAATATTTATATAAATATGTCGATTTTGACACGTATTTAAAAATGAAAATATCTGTTGACGATTACCCTATTCTAGTAGATTTAATTATGAATTCTAATTTTTCTAGAATTAATGAGTCCTTACATACCTATAGAGTGCATGACAATTCGCATTCTCATAAAAAAGAGCTGGATCATCTTTTATTTCAAAAAAATGAAATGAAACATCTATTTGATTATTTTTCAAATAAATACAAATTTTCAGAAAAGCTAAAAAGTAAATACCAGATTGATTACAATAAAGACGTTCTTTTTCTTACTGGATATTTTGAAAATAAAACTTTGGGGAAAGAAATTTTCTTAAAAACTAAATCAAAAGGTATAAAAGATTGGATTCATTTTTGGGCAAGTCAAAGTAAACGATTTAGAAAATTAATATCACTCAAAAAAAAATTATTAAAATAAATATTCGTCAAAATTATAAATATAATCGTCTTTATCGTAAGTCTGAGAAGCAATTACCAAGCATATAGCACCCGAAGAAAAATCTTCTAACTCACGCCAAGTCATATTAGGAATTAACAACCCTTTATTCGGTTTATTTAACGTTATTTTTTTTTGCAGACCATTTCTATCCTTTAAAACCACATCAAAACTCCCGCTTATCGCAATTAACATTTGTTGTAATTTCTTATGAGCATGTCCTCCTCTGTGAGTCCCACTAGGAACATCATATAAATAATATACACGCAAAATTTCAAAAGGCACAACATCATGTTCAATTACTGAAAGGTTTCCTCTAACATCAGTAATTTTTGGTATATCAATAACTTTAATTCTGTCTAAACTCAAACTCTATATTTTATCATTATTCTTGTTTAACCTCTTTTTTAAAACGCTGATTAAATCCGTTTTTTCATTTAATTTAACAATTGTAAAAGTACAAGAAGAAACAATCATTATAATCATCAATCCGTATTTTATATAATTATTTTCAACAAATGTTAATAAAAATGTGCTTAAACAAAATACAATACAAGCTATAAATATTTTATAAAACTCTAGACTAAACTGAAAATTATAGTTGCGTTTTGTAATTGTTTTTATCCCTAATAAATATATAATATAATACAATAAATAACTTATTCCAACTCCCGTTAAGCCTCCATAAATATATCCTAAAATACTCATTGAGAGTAATAGCATATTAAATCCTATTTCTGTTTGAATAAATAATTTTGAATCCCCCTTAGCAACAAGAATATATCCCAATGACCATGACACAGCTTTAAACAAAGTTGCTAAAATTCCAAATGTTAACATGCCAATAATAGGAGAAAAGGCTTTAGTAAATAACAAATTAACTAATAATGGTGCAAATGCTAAAAACACTATAATAATTGGTGTTAAAAGTAATATAGCTACAAAAGCTTGTTGATTTACAACACTTTTTAATTTATTACTTTGATTAGCTATAGATGCCAATCTGGGAAAGTAATCTTTGCTCATTGCGTTAAAAATAACACCAACATAAGCATTAATAATAATAAATGCTGCATTATAAAAACCAACCTCATTAATACCTCCACGATTAGTAATAAACACTTGTACTATATATGCTGTAACTAAAGTTGCTAAACTTCCAAGACTCAACACAAACCCTAATTTCATCATTTGCTTTCCCTCTCCAAACAGCTTAAGGATGATTATCTTTTTAGATTTTGTTTTATATTTTTTTGTAAAATACCAAGAAAAAATAAATGTAAATATTGATGTCAAAATAATTACTGGTACAATGCCTTTAACACCATAATAGTAATAAATAGGAATGATTACCAATAAACTACAAAAACTTGCCCATAATGTTGCTTTTGCTAAATCATTTAATTTTCTAAGACCTTGTAAAACAGCAAGATTCCCAACTGTTAATTGATTAAAAAAAACTGCAATTGATATAAAAATAAATGAGAACGTATAAGCTGTATTGCCAAAAGCAACTTTACTTAACCATGAAGATAATATTATTGTAATAACAGCACCAAATATTCCTGTTATCCAAGTTAAACGACTTAAAACATTAATTACTCTTACAACTTTATCAGGTTGTGTTTCTTCGTTAGCTACAGATATTTCTTTTACTGCACTAACATCTAAACCCAGTTTTGTAAAACCAATAATTAAATTTAACGTAGAATTCAATAAGCCAATAATTCCAATACCTGCTGGACCAATAAATATCGCTGCAAATTTAGATTTTGCTATAGAAATTAATATACTAAAAACCTGAACTCCACTTAACAGAGATGTTGCCTTTAAAATTTGACGATATGAACTTTGATTTTTAATCATTACTAAATGATAGAGATAGAATTATTAAACCATACTTGTTTATTCATGATCTTCTGATAATATTCCAAAAAGGGAGTTTCCAAAAATCAATAAAATTATTATATAGTACATTAAATAACTTACAAAATGAGCTATATTGGCACCTTTAACTCCATAAATATCAATAAAATAAATACTTGTTAAATATAATATTCCTATCAAAAATATTTCTGTTATAATATAATGTAAAAACATTTTTTTAGCAATAAATTGATAGGCAATAACTACAGATAATACTTTAACAAAATCGCCTAGTAATTGCCACCCAAATAACTCTTGTACAGTTTCAAATTCATTAGTTAATAAAAGAGTTACTATTAATGGTTTTAGTAAATATATTGCAATAAAACCTAATGCTACTATTGGCATTATGGTTTTGTAAAAACTAAATATCTCTCTTCTAAATTCTTTCTTGTTATCAATTTCGGCAAATCGTGGTAAAAAATATAATACCATTAATGAATTTAAAAACATTAAATAGTACGATGAAATTCTATTCATTGCTTCCCAAAAACCTGCATCTTTCATTCCTTCAGAAGTAATAATATAATTTCTTATTGCAATAATTACTAGAGGTAACGCTACAACAGAAACTAATGCCATTAAAGCAAATGGGCTAAATTTTTTAATCCATGCTAAATTTATATTACCTGCTTTAATAGAAGATGATAAACTCCTTCTATTTAATATCCCAACCAATGTAATTAAGAAAATTAAAGAAGGTGCAATCACAACAGAAATTAGTGCCCCATCAATATTGTTTTGCCAAATTAAAAGAAGTGTTACACAAAGTCCCAATATTTGTCCGACAACATTTAAAATTAGTAAAAACTTATATTTAGTAAATCCATTCATAATAGAAAAACTAAACATGTTTAGCGAATAAAAGGGAAGAGCTAAAGCCATAATTTTAATTACATAAGCAAAATCATACTGAGTAGAAAAGATTAAATCATTAATCCATTTAGCATTATAATAAGAAAAAAAACTAGCAATAATAGTAGCTAAAAAACCTATATAATAAGATGTGGATAAGATTTCACTTAACTTTGATGCATTGTTTTTGAATTCTCCAATATACTTTACAATACCATTGTAAAGACCTAGTGTTGCAAACGATTGAATAGCGGTTAAAAAATTTCTAAGATTACCTATTAACGCTAATCCTTCTGCACCAATAAAAACTGCAATGAATTTTGTAGTTAAAAAACCTGTAGTTATTTTTGTAATTACTGTTGCAGAATTTAACCACACAACCTTTATTAAAACTTTATTATTTATGTATTCTAATAATTTCTTCAATTAGTAGGCATTTAATAGTTCAATAATTTTATCGACTTGTTGTTCTGACATTATAGGGCTTAACGGAATACTAACAACTGTGTTATGGAAGCTTTCTGTAATAGGTAATTTTAAATGATTAAATTCGGAAAATGCATTTTGTTTATGTGGTGGAATTGGGTAATGTATGAGTGTTTCTACTTGATTGTTTTTTAAAAAACCAACAAACTCTTCTCTGTTTTCTACTCTAACTACAAATTGATGAAATACGTGATCTTTTGTATTTGAAAAATAAGGCAACTTAATCTTTAAATTCTTTATGTTTGAAAGATACTTTTTTGCTAGTTTAACCCTTATAATATTATCTTCTTCTAATTGTTTAAGCTTTATAGTTAAGAACATAGCTTGAATTTCATCTAATCTGGAATTATAACCAATACAATCATTTACATACTTTGAACAAGATCCATAATTTCTTAATTTGTAAATTATTGATGCTACTTCTTCTTCATTAGTAGTCACTCCACCTCCATCACCAAGTGCTCCAAGATTTTTACTAGGGTAAAAACTAAATCCAGCAGAATCACTTAAATTCCCTGCTTTATTACCATTTTTATCTACAGCTCCATGCGCTTGAGCTGCATCCTCAATTACTAAAAGATTATTTGTTTCTGCCAAACTATTTATTTTATTCATGTTGGCTAACTGACCATATAAATGTACTGCCAAAATTGCTTTAGTTTTAGATGTTATTGCTTTTTCAATATTTAAAGGAGATATATTAAAAGTTTCTCTATCTGGCTCTACAAAAACCGGTAATAAATCTGCGTGAACAACAGCTAGAATCGATGCTATATATGTGTTAGCAGGCACTAAAACCTCATCCCCTTTTTTAAGCTTGCCCAGTTTTATATATGCTTTAAAAATCAAGGTCAAAGCATCTAATCCGTTCCCAACACCAATACAATATTTTGTACCACAATATGTTGCAAAATTCTTTTCAAAAGTTAAAACATTATTATCTAAAATGTATTTCCCAGAAGACAGGAACTTAGTAAGCTCTTCATTAAATTCAGTTTCAAAACGAGTATTTAACATTTGTAAATCAAAAAACTTAATCATAGCAAAACAGAATTAAGTTCTACATAATTTTTTGTTTTAATTCTATAAAATTCTTGTGCAATTACTCGTGCCCCAAAAGATTCTTTCCATGATAACAAGCCTTCATTTATATTTTGTCCATTATTTTCATTAGAAACTCCAAAATCAAAATATTTTTTAGTCATAAAAATGTTATTAATTAGAAAATCAAATAGTATATCAAGACTTCCTAAATGTTGTTTGTCTTTATTTGCAGATATGTATTGAACATGTGCTACATGTAAAGTTTCAAAAACTGTTGCCCCAGCAACAATCTTGTCATTATTATATACATTAAACTGTCTAATATTAATAGGAAAATTAGATTTTAAAAGAATTATTTCTTTAAGTGAATGTACAGGTTTTACACTATGAGTAACCTTCAAGTTAGGAATTAATATCTCATTCCAAAAGTTTTCAAAATTAGATGTCTCTAAAACTAGTAAGCTTTGTTTTTTTGCTCTCTTTAGTCCTCTTTTTCGATTTGAAGAATCAATTCTCAACTTATTTTTTGAATCAATAACAGATGTCACATCTGTTCTAGTTAAAACAGCTCTAGTCTTAAACAATAAATAATCAATCTCGTCACTTGGTAAAGTATGATAAATTTTAGGTAACATTTTTACTTCAAGTTCAATAATATTTTGCTTGCTCAAAAACTTTAATATGCTTTGATATGCATGTAAGACATCTTGAAACTTAACGGTTTCGCTTAACACCAATCCACCATAAGTCAAGCCTTGATGTGAAAAAACAACATCATCAATTCGATTTGCTGGAAGCACTGCAATTAACACTTTATTTTTAAAAACTAACAGTGAAAAATCATCAAATTTATCTTGATGATAATCCATAAAATCACGACGAAATAAGAACGTTGCATTTTTAGCCTTGGCAATAAATTTATTCCAAAGCAATTTATGTGAATCATTATATTTTTCTATTGAAAAAATATTTGTAAAGATTTGTTGATTTACAGCGTGAAAATACTAATTTTTCTTCACAAAGAGGTCATAGAAATTACAGATATAAACAGTTAGTTTCTTTAATAAATGCCCTTACTAAATTGTTTTTGATCTTTTACGCTCAACTTCAGTTAATAACACTTTACGTAAACGCAAGTGGTTTGGTGTAACCTCTACATATTCGTCTTTTTGTATATATTCTAAAGCTTCTTCTAAAGAAAATTTAATAGCAGGTACAATTTTGGCTTTATCATCTGCGCCTGAAGAACGTACGTTTGATAGTTTTTTAGTTTTTGTTACATTTATAACAATGTCGTCTCCTCGAGAGTTTTCTCCTATAACCTGGCCTTCATAAATATCTTCTCCTGGATCTACAAAAAACTTACCTCGATCTTGTAATTTATCAATAGAATAAGGAATCGCTTGTCCTTTTTCCATAGATACCAAAGATCCATTTTGACGTTCAGGTATTCCACCTTTAATAGGTTGATATTCTTTAAATCTATGTGCCATAATTGCTTCACCAGCAGTTGCTGTAAGTAACTGGTTACGCAAGCCTATAATTCCTCTTGAAGGTACAATAAACTCACACACCATTCGGTTGCCTTTAGCTTCCATACTTGTCATCTCTCCTTTTCGTAAACTTATCATTTCTATAGCTTTCCCAGAAACTTCTTCAGGCAAATCTATGGTCATATCTTCAAAGGGTTCACATTTTATACCGTCAATTTCCTTTATTATTACTTGTGGCTGACCAATTTGTAATTCGTATCCTTCTCGGCGCATGGTTTCTATTAACACAGATAAATGTAATACTCCTCGACCAAATACTATAAACTTATCTGCACTATTTGTTTCGTTTACACGAAGAGCTAAATTCTTTTCTAGCTCTTTGTCTAAACGCTCTTTTATATGGCGCGACGTAACATATTTTCCATCTTTACCAAAGAAAGGTGAATCGTTAATAGTAAACAACATACTCATTGTTGGCTCGTCTATTGCAATGGTTTTAAGTGCTTCAGGATTGTCTAAATCTGCAATGGTATCTCCAATTTCAAATTCTTCTAATCCAACTATTGCACAAATGTCTCCTGCTTGTATTTCTTCTACTTTTTTACGACCCAAACCTTCAAACGTATGTAATTCTTTTATTTTAGACTTCACTGTACTTCCATCTCTTTTACAAAGCGACACAAACATTCCAGCTTTTAAAACTCCTCTTTGTAATCGACCTATTGCTATTCGTCCTGTAAAAGACGAATAATCTAAAGACGTAATTAACATTTGTGTTGTACCTTCTTCGATTTTAGGTGATGGAATATGCTCAATAACCATATCTAATAAAGGTTCAATATTAGTGGTTGGATGTTGCCAATCTTCGCTCATCCAATTATGCTTTGCAGATCCATAAACTGTTGGAAAATCCAATTGCCATTCTTCTGCGCCAAGTTCGAACATCAAATCAAAAACGGCTTCGTGCACCTCTTCTGGTGTACAATTTTCTTTATCTACTTTATTAATAACCACACAAGGTTTTAAGCCAATATCCAATGCTTTCTGCAACACAAATCTGGTTTGAGGCATTGGACCTTCAAAAGCATCTACCAATAATAAAACACCATCTGCCATATTAAGCACACGCTCTACTTCTCCACCAAAATCGGCATGACCAGGAGTATCAATAATATTTATTTTTGTGTCTTTATAGACAACAGAAACATTTTTAGAAGTAATTGTTATACCTCGCTCACGCTCTAAATCGTTACTATCAAGAATTAAATCTCCAGCATTCTGATTTTCACGAAATAATTCACAATGGTACATAATTTTATCTACCAAAGTTGTTTTACCATGATCTACATGAGCAATTATTGCAATGTTTTTAATATTAGCCATAATGACGCTTTATTTTGAGCGTGCAAATGTACGTTATATTTTATGATTAATTATCTCACTTACAACTAATAAAAAAACACTTAATAATGATATACATTTGCTTAACTTTGTATTTTAAATTTCATTATATATGAACCTTCAAGATATCCTAAAGATAAAACATAGCAATTCTAATAACTTCTTTCTTTTAGCAGGTCCATGTGCTATTGAAGGAGAAGATATGGCACTTCAAATAGCCGAAAAGATTGTTGAAATAACGAACAACCTTGAAATTCCTTTCATCTTTAAAGGAAGTTTTAAAAAAGCTAATAGAAGTAAAATAGATAGCTTTACAGGTATAGGAGATGAAAAGGCATTGAAAATTCTCAAAAAAATTTCTGTTACTTTTGATGTTCCAACCGTTACAGACATACACCAAGTATCTGATGCTAATCTAGCTGCACAATATGTAGATGTGTTACAAATTCCAGCGTTTTTGGTTCGCCAAACCGATTTGGTAGTTGCTGCTGCCAAAACAGGGAAAGTTGTAAACTTAAAAAAAGGACAGTTTATGAGTCCTGAGAGTATGAAACATGCTGTGCAAAAAGTAAAAGATGTAGGAAATAAAAATGCTTGGATTACAGATAGAGGGACGATGTTTGGCTACAAAGATATGATTGTTGATTTTAGAGGTATTCCAACAATGCGCCAATATGCTCCTGTTGTGCTTGATGTAACACATTCGTTACAACAACCCAATCAAAGTAATGGTGTTACAGGTGGACGACCAGATATGATTGAAACCATTGCAAGAGCAGGAATAGTTAATAATGTTGATGGTTTGTTTATTGAAACGCATTTTGATCCAGCTAATGCTAAAAGCGATGGAGCTAATATGTTGCATTTGGATTATTTAGAGAATCTATTAAGCAATCTCGTAACTATAAGGAAAACTGTAAACCGTTTGAGTTAAATAAACCACGCTTTTTTACTGTTTTCTACTTGAACTTTAGCTTTCTTAAGTAGATTTACAAATTCTAACTCATCAAAATCCTCAAGAGATTTTACTTGTATAGAACGTACTTGCTTACGATTATTATTATTTTTAAGTATTGGAAATTCATCCTCCAGAAGCACTCCTTGCACGAAAGCCACATCAACATAGTTGGTGCCTTTTAAAATATTTAAGTATAGCATGGGCTTTTAATATTATAAAACGGAATTTTATAACTATATCGTTCTGTAACTTCTGGTAATGTTTTAAAAATCACGCTACGCACGTATAATATTATGGATTGATAAGGTTCTTGCTGATTGAGTATGTAGTTTTCTACTGGTTTCACTTAACAAATCTAAAATTTTATTTGTTCAACTAATAAATTATTCTAACTTTGTATTTCAAAGTACTTTAAACATGGAATCAAAAGACTATTTAAATGATATTAACGAGATTAAAGAATTAATGAATAAATCATCTCGTTTTATTTCGCTCAGTGGCTCATCTGGAATATTGGCAGGAATTTACGCTTTAATAGGAACCTATTTAGCTTATAATATCATTTATTTCACTCAAAGTCCATCTGACGATTATAAAACCTTGGTTTTATATGAATTGGAAATGCTTCAACTATTTGGGATTGCATTTGTAGTGTTTATACTTTCAATTGCAACCGGAATTTTCTTGAGTTGGAGAAAATCTAAAAAACACAATGAAAAGTTTTGGGATGCAACTTCAAAAAGACTAATCATTAACTTCTTAATTCCACTAGCAACTGGAGGATTTTTTATTATTTTTTTGATTGAAAAAGAAATCTACGCCTTTGTTGCTCCACTTACACTTGTATTTTATGGACTTGCTTGCGTTAATGCAAGTAAATATACTTTAGGTTACATAAGATATCTTGGCATTACAATGATAATTATTGGTTTGCTTTCGGTTAAGTTTTTAGGTTATGGATTATTCTTTTGGGCTTTAGACTTTGGTGTTTGCCATATTATTTATGGAACTTTAATGTATAATAAATACGATAGAAGTTAGAGCACAACATTCAGCATATAACAACAGAATAAACTAAAAATAAAACAAACGAAAGCATTATTATTAAAACAGAATATATGATTATGAAAAACAAAAGACTTATCGCCATAGTGCTAACAGTTGCTGTTATATTGCTCATACCATTTATAGCTATGCAGTTTACCAATGAAGTGGATTGGACACGATCTGATTTTGTCATTGCCGGAGGAATACTTTTAGGAATAGGACTCCTCATTGATCTTGTACTCAGGAAATTGAGCACATCCAAATACAAAGTGCCAATTATTATTGCAATTGTCATATTGTTTCTTTTGATTTGGGCAGAACTTGGAGTTGGAATATTTGGAACTCCTTTTGCCGGAAATTAAAGAATTAATTAATGAGCCTCTTAACAAACATAAACAAAGCGTTTGATAATCGTATCAGGCTAGGTATCATGTCTATCTTGATGGTAAACGAATATGCCGATTTTAACACCCTAAAAGAGCTACTTGACGTCACTGATGGCAATTTGGCTAGTCATTCTAAATCCTTAGAAAAAGCTGAATATATACATGTTGAAAAACAATTTATTGGCAGAAAGCCTAATACACGATACAGTACAACAAAATTGGGTAGAGCAGCTTTTAAAAAACACATTGACGCTTTAGAACAAATCATTAAGAAACAATAATATTTTTTTATCAATATGCTTTGTATTTCAAAGTACTTTAAAACTAATAATTATGGAAATAGTAGAGCCTCAAAACAAAAACAAATTCGGAAACTGGTTAAAAACATCAATAACTGCAAGAATGCTAATGGTTGGCTTTCTTACTTTAGTATTACTCATTCCATTATCATTTATAGAAGACCTAATAAAAGAACGATCTTTTAGGCAACAAGATGTTGTTAATGAAATAAACCAAAAATGGGGAAATGAAGTACTAGTATATGGTCCAATATTAAAATTGCCTTATAAAACTTATTCAGTAACCTCAAAGTATAATGAAAAAACAAAAGATTATATAAAGGAAACTAAAACACACATAAATTATGCTTATATCTTTCCAGAAAAATTAGAAAGCGATTTAGATGTAAACTCCAAAACTTTAAAGCGTGGCAATTATGAGTCTGCTGTATTTACAACAAAAATGAATTTTTCTGGAAACTATATCAAACCCAATTTAGATTCAAAAGGAATAAAAGACGAAGATATTATTTGGGACAAAGCAACAATACTCATAAAAACCTCAAACCTAAAAGGCATAAAAGATGAAGTGTTACTTAAGCTAAATAATGATTCATATATTTTCGAAACAAATTTTAACGACAATTCAAAAACCCATAGTGGTAACTTAGATGAACTTGAAACAGGTTATATTAATAAAGATGATGTGACTAAAAGTGAGTTAATCAACTTTAATTTTAGCATAACATTCAATGGAAGTAAGCTCATACAACTTATTCCTACTGGAAAAACTACAACTATGAAGATGGAATCTAACTGGGCAGATCCAAGTTTTATAGGGAACTTTTTACCAAACGATGAAACCAAGAAAATCACAGAAGATGGCTTTATTGCAGAATGGAAAATATTACATATTAACAGACCATTCTCACAGCATTACTTAAATAAAATTCCAAACTTAAATGAGTTTGCATTTGGAACGAAATTTATTGTCATGGTGGACGAATTTCAAAAGAGTGAATGTTCAGCTAAATATGCATTCTAGTAATTGGACTCACCTTTTTAATCTTTTTCCTAATACAAACATTAAGTAAAATACAAATACATCCCTTTCAATATTTAATGATAGGAATAGCTCTCACTATGTTTTACACATTGCTTGTTTCAATTTCAGAACATAGCAATTTTCTAAAAGCATATTTAATTGCTGGCATTTCAGTTATTACTCTAATAACTTTATATTCCAAATCTATATTAAAAACATATAAATTTCCTTTATTTATCTGTGTCTCACTAACTACATTATACACTTTTATTTATGTCATTATTCAACTGGAAAATTATGCGCTTCTAGTCGGAAGTATTGGTCTTTTCATCATACTAGCAAGTGTTATGTATACTTCAAGAAAAATAGACTGGAATAATGGTTAATTTTTTTCGGAATATAAGAAAAATACACAGTTCAAAATATTTCATAATAATGCTTAACTTACATGCATTCTTAAAATAAAAAAACGGATGAAAAAATTAGTCTTTACTTTCTTAATCTTATTGTTTCTTTTAAATATTTCGTGTAAATCACAAGAACCACAACCAGATCAAATAGCTTGGGATACTTGGGGTGTTCCGCATATCAGTGCTAAAAACACTGACGACCTTTTTTATGCACAAGGTTGGGCGCAAATGCATAACCATACTAATACTATTTTAGAACTCTACGGAAACTCACGTGGTAAAGCTGCAGAATATTGGGGAAAAGATAATGTGCCAAACGATATGCTTATTAATGCATTAGGTTTTGATGAATTGGCAGAAGTTTGGAGCAAAACACAAGACCAAGAACAAAAAGACATCTTTAAATCTTTTGTAGATGGATTAAACGCTTATGCTACTGCACACCCAGAAGCTATTGAGGATAAGAATAAAGTGGTGCTTCCAATTACTTCCAAAGACATGATTATGCATAGTATGTATGTTATTTTTACGCGCTTTATTGCTGGTGGTGATTTAGGTAGAGTACAACAATGGCCGGATTTAGGATCGAATGCTTATGCTATTGGACCAAAAAAATCGGCTTCAGGAAATGCCATGTTGGTTCAAAATCCGCACTTGCCTTGGTGGAAAGAATTTTTGTTCTTTGAGTCTCAGCTCAATTTAGGCGACAAACACATGTATGGTGCTACTTTAGTTGGCTTACCTGGAATTTCAATTGGATTTAACGACAATCTTGGGTGGAGTCACACAAATAATACTATAGATAATGCCGATATTTATGAGTTAGAATTAAAAGATGGAGGTTACCTTTTAGATGGTGAACGTAAAGATTTTGAAACCTCATCTAAAACAATTAAAATAAAAGTAAATGATAGTACTTGGGCTGATCAAGAGATTACACTACTAAAAACAGTTCATGGTCCTGTGGTTAAAAAAACTGAAGATAAAGTACTAGCACTTCGCATGGTTGGATTAGACAAACCTAATGTGTTTTTACAATGGTGGTACATGATACAAAGCAACAACTTTGAAGAATTTGAAGAAGCCTTAAAAATGGCTCAAATTCCATATTTTAATGTGATGTATGCCGATAAAAAAGGCAATATCTTTTATTTGTTCAATGGCTTAGTACCTAAACGAAGTTCAGGAGATTGGAACTATTGGGACAGAATTATTCCAGGAGGGAAAAGTGCTGATGTGTGGACAGACGTACATCCTTATTCCGATTTACCAAAAATTAAAAATCCTGAACTAGGTTGGTTGCAAAATGCAAACGATCCGCCTTGGACAAGTACTATTCCTATAACATTACATCCTGAAGATTATCCAGCATATATGTCACCTATTCGTATGAGTTTTCGTCCGCAACGCTCTACACGAATGTTGTTAGAAGATGACTCTATTACCTATGATGAATTAGTACAATACAAGCTTTCTACACATTTGGAATTTGCTGATCGTATTTTAGATGATTTATTTAAAGCAATTGATGCTTCTTCATCTGAAAAGGCAAAAGCAGCAAAAGTGGTTCTTGAAAATTGGGATCGCAAAGCTGATGCTGATAGTAAAGGCATGTTGTTGTTTTATAATTGGTCGAAAAAATTTAATGTGTGGGATAAAACAAACTATTCAGAGCCTTGGAGCATTGATAAACCTAACACAACACCTGATGGATTAGCAAACCCTGAAAAAGCAGTACAATTATTGGAAGCTGCTGTAACCAAATTAGAAACTAAATATGGTAAACTCGATGTGCCTTGGGGAGATTATTACAGAATAAATTATAATGGTAAAAACTTACCTGCAAATGGTATTGACGGTTCTTTAGGAATCTTTAGAGTCGCATGGGCTGGAGATGCAGACAAAGACCATATGTATGTTGGTGGAGGTGACTCTTGGGTTGGTGTTATTGAATTTGGAGATAAAGTCCATGCCAAAGTACTTTTGAGTTATGGAAATTCTACACAAAAAGATTCTCCGCATAATGGTGACCAATTGGAATTGTTCTCAAAAAAAGAATTGCGTGATGCTTGGTTTACGCAAGAAGAGATAGAAGCCAATACTGCTAAAATTGAAAAACTTTCAGATATAAAACAATAATTATTATTTAAAAGAGGTAATCTTACATAAAGGTAAGTTTTTTTTAAACTGAACTTGTTTCAGTTTCTCATGTATTTTGAGAACCTTTTTTCGAGATTCTGAAACAAGTTCAGAATGACAGTTTTTATTAATTTTAAGACCGTCTCTTTTTTATTGTCTTACTTTACCACTAAATACACTAGCATTAGAATTATAAGGATTTCCCGAAGATCGTCTAAAAGAAACGACCTGTCCACAATGCCAAATAGCATCTGCAATTGGTCCGTTTAATTGATTCCAAAAAGGATATTCGTTTGTCCCAAAAATGATTTTAAATTCTGAAATATCATTACTAGCTCTTAAAATATCTGCCGCAGTTTTAATGTTTTCTAAAGTTTTTTTACGTTTTTGAGCAAAAGTCATTTCGGGTTCTTCGGCTCTAGTGTTTGGCTTATTTAACGTTGAATTCATAATAACTTTTGTTAAACCATAAATATGGTCTATGGTTTCGGCAGTTGTGCGTCCATCTTCACTAGGCTTAAAATTTAAATCTTCTTCTCGTAAGCCTTCAGTTGCCCAATAGTATCTAAATCCTAAACCATCAACCATTCGAGCTGCAACTGTACCAGCTGTATAGGTTTCTGAATATTTAGGGATTTCATAATAAGGTAATTTTTCTTCCATCTTGTTTTGTGCTTCAATCACATTGAGCGAAAATATAATAACTATTAGAATTGATATATATGTTCTCATTAGTAAAGTGATTAGTTAATTTTATTGCTTGTTTTTGATAGGAATCACGCCATACTTATCATACAAATACACCAAAGCTGTCATTGCTGCTGCACCAAGCTCTAGTTCTCGCTTGTTTATTGCATCAAAAGTATCGGTACTTGCATGGTGATAATCGAAATAACGCTGCGAATCTGGGCGCAATCCTGCTAATACAATATTTTCATTTTTAAGTGGTCCAATATCTGCTCCACTTCCTCCTTTAACAAAATAATGAACTAAATAAGGTTCGAATAATGATTTCCAGCTTAATACCTGATTAAATTGAGAATCACTACAATCGAAAGAAAAGCCTCTTGGTGTAAATCCACCAGAATCACTCTCCAAAGCAAAAATGTGATTTTCACCTTTTCGTTTTGCTTCTTCTGCATATTTTTTTCCGCCTCTTAAACCATTTTCTTCATTCATAAACAACACAACTCTAATTGTACGTTTTGGTTTAATTCCAGTTATTTTTAGTAAACGTAATACGTCCATAGACTGCATACAGCCTGCGCCATCATCATGAGCACCATCGCCAAGATCCCAAGAATCGAGATGTCCTCCAACAACTATATATTCTTTTGGAAATTGACTTCCAGTTATTTCTCCAATAACATTATAAGACAACACATCTTTAAGCTTTTTGCAATTTTGCTTAAAATAGAATTTTATAGTTGAATCCAGTTTTAACAAACTACTTAATAATTCGGCATCATTAGTACTTATTGCTGCAGAAGGTATGCGTTGGTTAACTGGAGTGTCTCGATAAGACATTGCTCCAGTATGAGGAAAATCGTCTAATCGTAAATTCATGGAACGAACAATAGTAGCAATTGCTCCATATTTTACTGCTTCTTTTGCACCAGAACGTTGATCTACACTACCTCCATAAGATCTAAACGTATTGATAAGAGTTTCGTCCATAGGACGATTAAAGAATACTATTTTATCCTCAATTTTTTCTTTACCAAGTGTTTTTAATTCTTCAATACTTTGTACTTCTATCACGTTGGCTTTTATTCCCAATGCTGGTGTAGCAACCGATCCTCCAAGTGCACAAATATTTACATTTATTGTCTCTCCTGGAGCAGTTTCAATAAATGCAAATTCGGGAGTACCTCTAACCCATTTTGGCACCATTACAGGTTGTAGCCAAACTTTATCCAATCCTAATTTTTCGAGTTCTTCTTTAGTCCATTCTACAGCTCTTTCTGCATTTAAAGAACCTGACAATCGTCCTCCAATTTGATTTGACAAGTAATCTAACCACTCGTAACTTTTGCCATTACTTAAGGAAGTATTATAGATTTTTTTAATGACTTCTGCATCTGTTTGTGCAAAATTTGGAAATGTAAAAAACAGTACTAATAGAAAAATAATCTGTCTCATGTGTGATGGATTTAGTTCCCGCTTTCACGAGAATGACATTTTTATTGGAAACTCCAAAGAAAAGTTTTGGAGAGATTTTTTCAAGTTTTAAATATACTGTTTCAAAAATTCTTTAAACCAAAAGAAATCATAAAAAATATTAATGATTAATAACCTATTCGTTATTCAATTCTTGCTTGTATAATTCTAAATTAGCCTTAATCTTATCATCTAGTTCTGGTTCTTTAATATCAGAGTATTGCTTTAAAATATCGTACATTATTTTTGCAACAATATATCGAGCTGTTGCCTTATCATCTACAGGAATAGTAAACCAAGGTGCATGGCTTTTTGATGTTCGATTAATAGCATCTTCGTAACATTCTTGATATGTTTCCCAAAGTTTTCGCTCTTTTAAATCGCCTGGAGAGAATTTCCAGTTTTTTTCTAGTTTATCTAAACGACGAAGCAATCTGTTTCTTTGTTCTTCTTTTGAGAGGTTTAAAAAGAATTTAAAGATGATAGTTCCGTTTTCTGCTATATGTTTTTCAAAATTATTGATTTGTTCAAAACGTGCATCCCAAAACGCATCATTTACATCTTCAACAGTATTTACAGATGGAATTTTTTCTCCTAAAATATAATTAGGATGCACACGGGTTACCAATACATTCTCGTAATGTGTTCTGTTAAATACTCCAAACTTACCACGTGCTGGAAGTACAATATAATGCCTCCATAAATAATCGTGTTTTAACTCTAATTCTGTTGGCACTTTAAAACTATGCACAACGACTCCTCTTGCATTAAAATCCTTAAAAACCTCACGTATTAAACTGTCCTTTCCAGACGTATCCATACCTTGTAAACATACCAAAACTGCATATTTTCCGTGAGCATACATAGTATCTTGAAGTTTTCCTAATTTTTTACGAACACTGCGAAGTTCCTTTTTTATGGTGTCTTCTTCTGCTTCTAAATTAAAGGTTGTAGAACACTCTTTTAAAATTATTTTTGAAGTGACTTTAAAGTCGTTTATGGTTATATTCTTCATGTATATTTTAATTTTATCGAATTCCTTATAAATATACTAAAACAAAAAATACTTTAAAAAATATGTCAATTTGTTAATTTTTAGTATTTTCGATATACCTACTTAATGTTATAAACCCAAATGCCATGAAAAAAAACTACCTATTTTTCCTGTTTATCAGTATTTGTATGCAATCTTATGGACAAACTGCTTGTTCTGATGCACACTCTGATGTTAATTATGCGTATTCGCATGTAAAATCTGCTTATAATTCTAATAATATAGATCATTTAAAGTATTATTCGAAACGTTCATTTGATGCCTTTGAACGTACTAAATTGAAATTAGAGGCTTGTAAGTGCGAAGAATCTTACAATTATGCGTATGACGCTTCAAGGCTATTAAGCAATGTCGAAAATGTTAACACTTTTGAAGACGGTCGTTATTATGTAAAAAGAGCAAGAGATATTGCCAAAGACGTGATTAATGAGCTTGAATTGTGTACTGAATTAAGTATCGAAGATAATGCACTATTGGAATTGCAAAATGAGCAAATAAGATTAAAACTGCAACAAACTGAATTAAAACTTAAAGAAGCGCAAATTAAACAGAAGTTGGCAGAACGCGAAGAAAAAGAACTGTACTTAAAAAAAGAACTGTTTATTAGTAAAAATGAAATCGCTATAAACTCCAACATTAAAGCATATAACGATTTACTATTGGTTTTAGATTGTAATTCAGAAGTTATAAAAAAAGATAAAAATAACTCTGATTTAATTTCTAAAAATATGGACGAAATTAAATCACATTATATAAATGTTATAAAAGATATTACTTCAAGTTATTTAAAAAAAATAAACAAATGTAGTCTTAGATAAACCTAAATTTTTATAATAATTTTAATAAAGCCTTCATAATAGCGCATACAATTATGAAGGCTTTATGTCATTTTAAAGGAAATCTTTATCTAAACTATTACTTACTGGCAAACAACTTTACATCACTCTCGCTTACCTCTTTACCTCCGAGAATAATTAGTCGTTCTATTACATTTCGAAGTTCACGAATATTACCTGTCCAATCGTATTCTTGCAAGAGCTTTATGGCTTTATTTGAAAACGTCTTATTTGCTATACCTTGTTCTGAAGCAATTTTATTTGAAAAATAATTTATTAATACAGGAATGTCTTCTCTTCTTTTATTTAAGGCAGGAACATCTATTAATATAACAGCGAGTCTGTGGTATAAATCTTCACGAAATTTACCGTTTTCAATTTCTTTTTGAAGGTTTTTATTTGTTGCAGCAATAATACGCACATCAACTTTTATATCCTTATCACTACCAACACGTTGTATTTTATTTTCTTGTAAAGCACGAAGTACTTTTGCTTGTGCAGGAAGGCTCATATCTCCTATTTCATCGAGGAAAATAGTGCCTCCATTAGCTGCTTCAAATTTTCCTGCACGATCTTTATTAGCACCTGTAAACGCTCCTTTTAAATGACCAAATAATTCGCTTTCAATTAATTCTGAAGGGATTGCAGCACAGTTTACTTCTATCATTGGTCCATTAGCACGTTGGCTTTTTTGGTGTAGCCAGTGTGCAACCAGTTCTTTTCCTGTTCCGTTAGATCCTGTAATTAAAACCCGAGCATCAGTTTGCGCAACTTTATCAATCATCTCCTTGATTTTTAAAATGGCTTTACTCTCACCAATCATCTCGTATTTTTTGCTGACTTTCCTTTTTAGCAACTTGTTTTCTACCACAAGTTCTTTTCTATCTAAAGCATTTCGAACAGTATTTAAAAGTCGGTTTAAATCTGGTGGTTTAGAGATATAATCGAATGCTCCAAGACGCATTGTATTTACAGCAGTATCTAAATCGCCATGTCCAGAAATCATAACTATTGGAATTTCTGGTTTTATTTTTTTTATAGCCTCTAATACTTCAACACCATCCATTTTTGGCATTTTAATATCGCATAGCACTAAATCGTAGTCATCGTTTTTAATTTTTTCAATTCCTATTAATCCGTCTTCGGCTTCTTCAACTTGATATTTATCGCTTTCTTCTGAAAGTATTTTAACCAGTACTCTTCTTATTGCTGCTTCGTCTTCTATGACTAAAATTTTTGACATTTTTTATTATTTATTGAATAAATGCACATCTCTTTGCGGAAACGGAATGGTTATATTATTTTCACTAAAAAGTGAATCTATCTTAAATCTAATATCACTTTTTATCTTTGGAACTCTAAAGCTATCTTTTACAAAGAAATACACTTCGAAAATTAATGCAGAATCTCCAAAATCATTAAACATCACTGAAGGTTTTGGGGTTTTCAACACTTTTACCTGTATATCAACACTTTGAAGAAGTAATTCTTTTACTTTATTAATATCGCTACCATAAGCAACACCTACTATAACTTTTTCTCTTATTGTTTTTTTGTTTTGAGTATAGTTATAAATAGAATTTCTTATAAGTTTATGATTTGGAATTATTATTATTTTATCATCTCTTGTTACAGCACGTGTTGTGCGTAACTTAATTTCAATAATTTGTCCCACTTTACCTTCTACTTCAATAATATCGCCTACTAAAAGTGATTTATCTAAGATTATAAAAATACCTCCAATAATATCTTGAAATAAGTCTTGTAAAGCTAAACCAAATCCAACTAAAAGTGCTGCAGATGCTGCGAGAAAAGGTGTGATATTAATCCCTGTCATACTTAATATAACGAAGAATACAATGGCATAAGAAATGTATTTAATAAACTTAAAAACACTAATAAATTTAAGTTTATCTTCTTCTTCCATCTTACGTGTATAGAACTTCCTAGTTAGTTTTAATAGAAAACTTGCTGCGGCCAATGAAACAACCATTACCAAAACCAATCCTATAGATATACTTACTTTGTTTTCTCCTTCTCCAAAATGAATGCCAAGATTTAAGAAATCTAAAATTGCTCCCCAAATATCTTTGGTAACCACTTCTTTAATTTTTTGTACAACTTTTTCTTGTATCATATACTAATATTTTAACCATTTGTAAATATCCTTATAACTTGGCTTTTTACCATACATTAATATGCCGACACGATAAATTTTAGCGGCAAACCAAACTGTAAACATAAACATACCTATTAATAACCCTAAAGATATTAATTGTTGCCAAATTGGAACACCAAACGGAATTCGCATTAACATAACTACAGGAGAGGTAAAAGGAATAAACGAAAACACTGTTGATACTGTACCATGAGGATCCTCAATAACAGTAAAAATACCAACATATACTGCAAGAATTAATGGCACCAAAATTGGCATCATAAATTGTTGTGTATCTGTTTCGTTGTCAACAGCTGCACCAACAGCTGCATATAATGAGCTATAAAGTAAATAGCCTCCTATAAAGAAAAGTATGAATGCTACAGTAAGATTTATTAATGGCAAGTTATAAATTGCAGTTATTAAATCTTGTGCTTGTGTTTGCATTTCGGGAGATTCCATAGCTTGCTGCATCATGTCTTGCTGTGTCGCTTGCATTTCGGCCATATTAATCCCAAATATTGCAGAAACAGCAACCATTAATACAGATCCTAAAATTACCCAAATTACAAATTGAGTAATTCCAGCTAAAGATGTCCCAATTATTTTGCCCATCATTAACTGTATTGGCTTTACTGAAGAAATTATAATTTCGATAATTCTACTCGTTTTTTCTTCAATAACACTACGCATTATCATATTTCCATATATAATAATAAACATAAATAGTAAGTATCCTGCAATACCTCCAAAAGCCAATTTTACAATATTATCTATCTTAGACGATTTTTCTCCTTGGAAACTCTCTTGTGTAATATCTATATCTGATTTTGAAGTTTTTATTTTTTCGATATCTACACCTTCTTGTTCTAGTTTTAAATTGGTTAATTTATTCTCTAACTTCGTTTCTAAACTTGAGATTAATGTTAGTGATGGCGAATCTTCGGAATAAAATTTTATTGCTTTTGAAATTTCAACGATGTCTTTTTTGTTTTCTATATGCAATAAGCCATAGTCGCCTTTTTCTTCAACTAACTGTTTTGCTTCTTCTAAAGAAATATCGCTTAATATATTATATTTTGTGAACTCTGAATTTTCAAAAACATCACTTACTATTCCTGATTCGTCTAAAATTGAAATAATCCGTTCTCTATTATTATTTAACTGCGACAAATAAGCAACAAGTGCAAAAAGAGCAATCATTATTATTGGACTCAAAACCGTCATTATAATAAATGATTTATTTTTAACCTTCGTTAAATATTCTCTCTTTATAATTAAAGATAAATGGTTCATGCTTAATTGTTTTTTACCGTTTGAATAAAGATATCGTTTGCAGTTGGCACCAATTCGTTAAAGTGAATTACTTGCGCATTACTTGTTAAGAACGTTAGCAAATCGTTTGATGTTTCATTCTCTTTAAGTTTTATATTTAGCTTTAAATCATTATTTAAAGATTTGTAAACTGCTGGAGAAGCATCAAATTTATCCATAATAATTTGTGTTAGCTGTACTTCATCATCTGTTACTAAACCTATTTCAAAAGTATTTGTTTTATACTGTCTTTTAATGTCAACTAACTTACCTTCTAAAATTTTATTAGATTCATGAAGCAGCGCAATATCATCGCACAACTCCTCTACAGATTCCATACGATGTGTTGCAAAAATAATAGTTGCTCCTTCTTCTCTTAACTGAAGAATTTCATCTTTTATTAAATTTGCATTTATTGGATCGAAACCAGAAAAAGGCTCATCAAAAATTAAAAGTTTGGGTTGGTGCAATACCGTTACAATAAACTGAATTTTTTGCGCCATTCCTTTTGAAAGCTCTTGAATTTTTTTATTCCACCAATCTTCTATTTCAAATTTCTCGAACCAGTACTTAAGACGTTTTTTAGCTTCGGCTTTACTCAACCCTTTTAATTGTGCTAAATACAATGCTTGCTCGCCTACCTTCATTGTTTTATAAAGCCCTCTCTCTTCTGGCAAATAACCAATATCTTTAATATGA
>QMOV01000028.1 GCA_003650305.1 Bacteroidota bacterium
ATTGATTGTCTATTAGAACGCAACATTTCACTATTTGTTACAAAAAAGCCTCGAAAATCGAGGCTTTTACTTCTATATTTTGATGATGAGAATAGTTATATGTTTTAATTATCCTTCTTTTTAGATTTTCTTTTCTGAGCTTTTTCTTTAGCCTGAGCTTTTTTATAAGCTTTCTTTTCTTCTTTTAATCTTTTTTTATTTTCTTTTAAACGTATCTCTTTTACTCTAATCAATTGTTCTTTTTGAGCTTTAAGTTTAAGCACTTTATCTGCAACTTGCGCTTCTATATATACTAACCTTTCAGTTTTTAACTTTTCTCTGTCTTCATCAGAGCGTATTACTCTTACTCTAACTAGTTGTTCTTTTTGTGCTTTAAGTTTAAGCGCTTTAGCAGTAACTTGCGCTTTTCTATGTACTAACCTTTCAGTTTTCAGCTTTTCTCTGTCTTCATCAGAGCGTATTGCTCTTACTCTAACTAGTTGTTCTTTTTGCTCTTTATTTCTAAGAACTCTAGTTGCAACTTGAGCTTCTCTATGTGCTAACCTCTCAATTTTTATCCTTTGTCTATCTTCATCTGAGCGTAATTCTCTAACTTTAACCAATTCCCCTTTTTGAGTTTTAAGTCTTAATACCTTTGCTGCTACTTGAGCATCTTTGTATCCTTCTTTATATTTTCTTTTTTGCTCGGGTGTTGCATTGTTTGGCAACGGAGGTGGAGGTGGAGGTGCGATTTCCTTTACTTCATTCACTTTAGGAACATCTGGAGCTGGTGGTGGTGGAAAATTTGGAAACGGCTGCGCATTCTTTTTTTGTGTATCGCTCATTAAATGATAAATGTATTCTAAACGCTTAAGATCTTCTAACTTTATAACTTTATTGTCTGCTGGTTGTTCATTGTATTTTTTTGCTAAAGCGTTGTATTCAGCAACTTGTTTTTCTGTAGCTTTTTCTTGAAGAGTAGTAACTTCTAGTTCTTCTAAATTAATTTTTTCTTTTTCAACAATAATTTTATCACTAAAGCTATATAATGTAATTGCTAACAATGGTAGAAGTATTATGCTTCTAATCCATATGGACTGTTTTGATGTTTTTGTTTTCATAACTGTAAATCGTTTTTTGATTAATGAATAATTTATGGCATTTGCCATCCCAATAGTTTTTGGGAGAGGTTGTAGAGCACCTGATGAGAATGCTAATAATATATTTTGATAGGTAGAAGTTTCAATACCTTTATTTAAAACTGCTTTGTCTGCTAAAAATTCATGATTTAATTTTATACTTTGTTTTAATACATACATTAAAGGATTAAACCAAAAAATGACTTGAAGAATTTCTATAAATAATATGTCTAATGAATGTTTTTGTATGGCATGTGTTTCCTCATGTAGCAATACTTCTTTAGGGATTTGATGTGTTTCAAACTTGTGTTTGTTTAAAAAAATGTAACTAAAAAAAGTATGTGGAATTACAAGATTTTGAAGTAAAACATTAGTAAAACGATTACTCTTTACCTTAATATTCTGCTTTATTATATATAAGATTTTAAATAAATTTTTTAGGAATAAGATTCCGAAAACAAAAACACCTATTCCGTAAATGCTCCATAAAACAGTAGGTAAATAGTTGTACTCTGCAGTTGAATTAAGTATTAAGCTCTTATTTATTAGAGGTTGTATTTCAGAAGAAGCCTCTAAATATTGGGTAAATGTTATAAACGGAATGCATAAAGCTATGATAACCGAAAAAATAAGGTAAAAGCGTTTAAAGAAATGCATGTTTTCCTTTTCTAGAAACAGCTTGTAAAAGATGAGAAAAACTGCCAAACAAGCACTGGATTTTAAAATATAAACTAACATAATTACTTCTTTTTAATTTCGTCGTCAATGATTGTTTTTAAATCTTCAAGCTCTGTTTTAGTAAGATTAGTTTCTTTGGTAAAAAAGGATGCAAACTGTGAGGCACTATCATCAAAAAAATGTTTTATTAAACCATTTACATGTTTAGAAAAATAATCTTTCTTTTTTACTAAAGAAAAATATTCTCTCGATTTTCCGAATAGTTTGTAAGCCACAAACCCTTTGTCTGTCATACGTTTTAGCAAAGTTGCAACTGTTGTAGTTGCTGGTTTTGGTTCAGGGAAAGCTTCAAGTAAATCTTTCATAAAGGCTTTCTCCAGCTTCCACAAATGTTGCATTAATTGCTCTTCGGTTTTTGATAATTTCATGGTTTTCAGAATATTTGCTCTACAAACATAGAACAAATATTTTGATTCTACAAATGTAGAGGGTGAAATAATGTTAACGAAAAGATAAATTAATAATATTAGTTTTGAATTAAAGAGCATAACCTCTTAACTACACATTTTATAAAATAAAACTAATTTTTATGTAGAAAGCTCTGTAAAATATTTATAAAATAATGGAATAGTTTCAATGCCTTTTAAATAATTTAAAATCCCAAAATGCTCGTTAGGAGAGTGAATGGCATCACTATTTAAACCAAAACCCATTAAAATGGTTTTACTTTTTAATTCCTCTTCAAATAAAGCAACTATTGGAATGCTTCCACCACTACGTTGTGGAATAGGCGTTTTACCAAAGCTGTCTTGATAAGCTTTACTTGCAGCTTGATAACCAATACTATTGGTTGGAGTAACATAACCTTGTCCGCCATGATGAGGTGTTACTTTTACTTTAACACCTTTTGGAGCAATACTTTCAAAATGTGTTGTAAACAATTTAGTAATCTCTATCCAATCTTGGTTTGGCACTAATCGCATAGAAATTTTGGCATAAGCTTTACTCGCAATAACTGTTTTTGCGCCTTCTCCAGTATAACCTCCCCAAATTCCGTTAACATCTAAAGTAGGTCTAATAGAGTTTCGTTCGTTTGTAGTATATCCTTTTTCTCCATAAACAGCATTAATATCTAAAGCGGCTTTATAATCCTTTAAAGAGAAAGGAGCTTTTGCCATTTCAGCACGTTCTTCTTTTGAAAGATTTTCTACTTTATCATAAAAATCAGGAATTGTAATATGATTATTCTCATCGTGCAATGAAGCAATCATTTTGGTTAATATATTTATAGGATTTGCAACAGCTCCTCCATATAAACCAGAATGTAAATCTCTATTTGGCCCTGTAACTTCAACCTCTACATAACTTAAACCACGTAATCCCGTTGTTATTGATGGTGCATCTGGAGCAATCATTCCAGTATCAGAAATAAGGATAATATCGTTTTTTAGTTTCTCTTGATTTTCTTTAACAAATGCTGAAAGGCTAGAACTTCCGACTTCTTCCTCACCTTCAATCAGAAATTTTACATTACAAGGCAATTGATTGGTTGCTGTCATAAACTCTAAAGCCTTTACATGCATGTACATCTGTCCTTTATCATCACTTGCACCACGAGCAAAAATTGCACCTTCTGGATGTAAATCAGTATTTTTAATTATAGGTTCAAAAGGCGGAGAATTCCATAAATCTAAAGGATCTGGTGGTTGTACATCGTAATGTCCATACACTAAAATTGTGGGTAAATTTTTGGCTATAATTTTTTCGCCATAAACTATTGGATGTCCTTCGGTTTTACATATTTCAACTTTATCACAACCAGCATTTTGTAAACTCATTTTAACTATTTCAGCAGTTTTTAACACATCATTTTTATAAGTAGAATCTGCACTAATTGAAGGAATTTTTAAGAGCTCGATTAATTCGTTTAAGAATCTATCCTTATGCTGATTTATGTAAGATTTTATGTTTTTCATGAGTACATTTTGATTTGATTCAAAAGTACAAAAAAGCAAATACTAATATCAAACAATAACTGGTATAAATTCCGGAAAGTGTCTATTTGAATATTCAAACTATTGTTTATATTTGCAGTCCTTTTGCGGGCGTGGTGGAATTGGTAGACACGCTAGACTTAGGATCTAGTGCCGCGAGGTGTGGGAGTTCGAGTCTCCCCGCCCGCACAATAATTAGACTTAACTAGCTTGAAAATAGTTTTTTAAGTCTTTTTTATTTTATGTATTCACCAAAAATTATCCGGAACAATTAATTCAATCTGTTTTTTAATAATAACTGATAAGTGAATATTAGTATTTATCTTTACTAATAATTTTCATCTTTTGTTTTTTTCAAAATGGTAAAGGAATATAAAGTACAATTTGATATCACTCCTTGGAGGAGTTTAAATAGTATAGGAATTACAATTAGCATTATTATTTTAGAAATCTATATTTATTTTGCATAACAAATGAATCCGATTTTAATTGAAGATATTAGAAAAACATTTAAGAAGAAATTTGGAAAAGTATCAGTTTTAGTTAATTCTCCTGGAAGAATTAACTTTATTGGAGAACATACTGATTATAATGAAGGATTTGTTTTTCCTGCTGCAATTGATAAAGGTATTGTGACCGCCTTTTCTAAAAGTACTACACGTTTTTGTACAGCTTATGCTTTTGATAAAAATGAGAGTTATAAATTCTTACTGGAAGAGATTATACCAGTTAAAAATGGCTCCTGGAGAAATTATTTGGTTGGTGTTGTTGCTGAAATTCAAAAGAAAGTAAAAAATGTTGAACCGTTTAATATTGTTTTTGGTGGAGATATACCAGAAGGAGCGGGATTGTCTTCATCTGCATCATTAGAGAATAGTATCGTTTTTGGATTAAATGAGTTATTTAAAATGAATTTATCAAAATCTGAAATGATATTAATATCACAAAAGGCTGAACATAATTTTGTAGGTGTACGATGTGGTATTATGGATCAATACGCAAGTATGTTTGGTGTTGAAAACCATGCGCTATTTTTAGATTGTAGAAGTCAAGAATCCATTCCGTTTAAGATACATTTTGAAGACTATCAATTAGTGTTGATCAATACAAATGTAAGTCATAATCTGGTTGATGCAGCTTATAATGAAAGACGTTCAGTATGCGAAAAAGTAGTTTCACTACTTCAAATTAAAGCGTTGAGAGATGCTACTGAAGAAAGCTTAATGAGCATTAAAGAAAGCCTATCTGAAGACGATTATCAAAAAGCGTTATACATTATTCAGGAAAATATTAGAGTTCAAAAAGCTGCGCAAATGATAAGGGAAAATAATTTAATAGCATTTGGGAATTTGCTTTTCCAAGCTCATGATGGTGCGCAAAACCAGTTTAAAATTAGTTGTCCAGAATTAGATTTTTTAGTTGAATTAGCAAAAGAAGATTCGAACGTTATTGGAGCTAGAATGATGGGAGGAGGTTTTGGAGGATGCACCATAAATATAATTGCTAATAATTCTGTAAAATCATTTACAAAAAAGGCTTCGGAAGCATATCTGAAAAAATTCGGAATAGAATGCTCCATTTATTTTGTAAAACTTTCAAAAGGCACACATTTAACACACAGAATATATCAAGAATAAGATGAGTTTAGATATACAAAATTATTCGCATAAACGTTATAACATTCTTACTGGAGAATGGGTTTTGGTATCACCACATCGTGCAAAACGGCCTTGGCAAGGGCAACAAGAAGAAGTAGTCCTTTCTGAAAGACAAAGGTATGATGAGAACTGCTATTTGTGTGCGGGAAATAAAAGAGCAAATGGAGAAGTAAACCCTAATTATAAAGATGTATTTGTTTTTACTAACGATTTTGCTGCACTTCAAAAAGATTCAAAATCGTTTTTAATTAATGATGGGTTATTGCGTGCTGAAAGTGAGCAAGGTGTTTGTAAAGTGGTGTGCTTTAGTGCAGACCATTCTAAAAGTTTGGCACAAATGTCAGAGAAAGATATTGAAAAAGTGATAAATACATGGCAACAAGAATTTAGAGGTTTAAGGAAATTAGAAAATATTAATTATGTACAAATATTTGAAAACAAAGGAGCAATTATGGGTTGTAGTAACTCGCATCCACATGGTCAAATTTGGAGCCAGTTAACCTTACCTAACGAAATTATAAAAAAAGATAATAATCAATTAAATTATTTTAGAACACATAATAAAACTTTGTTGGAAGATTATGTGCAACAAGAATTAAAGCATCAAGAACGTATCATTTTTGAAAATAGAGCCTTTATAATCGTAGTTCCTTTTTGGGCGATATGGCCTTTTGAAACAATGATTATTCCAAAAAAAGCAGAGAGAGATATAGGTTATATATCACAAGAAGAAACCTTATTATTTGCTGAAGCTATCTTAATGCTAACCAAAACGTATGATAAACTATTTAATTGTTCGTTTCCTTATTCTAGTGGAATTCATCAAGCACCAACCAATGGAAAAAATAATGAATATTGGCATTGGCACATGAGCTTTTATCCACCATTATTACGAAGTGCCACTGTGAAAAAATTTATGGTTGGTTATGAAATGTTTGCAAGTCCACAACGAGATATTACGCCAGAATCTGCTGCAAATACTTTAAAAACTCTAATTAGTAGGTATTAATTATTAAGAATAAACATTATGAAGTCAACACAAGGTTCAATATTAATTAAAAGAAAAAAGGAATTTTCAATAATAATGTTTTTTGTATTTCTTTTCTGTTTTATTAATCTATTTGCTCAAGAAAACACGACTAAAAGTGATGTTTATGTAGATGATAACGGCGTAATGCGTTGGGGTAATTCTAATGAAGAAGTACAAGGGTTTGGAGTAAATTATACAGTTCCGTTTGCTCATGCTTATCGCAGCGCAAAACGTCTTGGGATAGATCCAAAAAAGGAAATTGATAATGATGTATATCATTTTTCTCGTCTTGGATTCGATTTATATCGCATTCATGTTTGGGATACTGAAATTAGTGACAGTTTGGGAAATCTTATTGAAAACGAGCATTTAGATGCTTTTGATTATCTTTTGAAAAAACTGATTGATAAGGACATTAATTTCGTAATTACTCCAATCGCTTTTTGGGGAAATGGATGGCCAGAACGGGATGAAGATACTCCTGGTTTTTCTCACAAATATGGAAAAGGAAATTCCTTAACAAATCCAGATGCTATTAAAGCACAACATAATTATTTAGAGCAGTTTTTAAATCATATAAATCCTTATACAGGAGTTGCTTATAAGGATGAACCAAATATGATTGCTTTTGAAGTTAGTAACGAACCACATCATAGAGGCGAAGCGAAAATTGTGACAACATTTGTAAAAGGAATGACAGGTGCTATGCGTAAAACGGGAACTAAAAAACCTATTTTTTATAATATGAGTCATGGAGTGCATTTTGCTGATGCTTATTTTAAAGGAAATGTCCAAGGCGGTACATTTCAATGGTATCCAACTGGATTGGGTTACCAACGAGAACTTTCTGGTAATTTTTTACCAAATGTGAATGATTATAATATCACGTTTGATAAAACTATAAAATCATACAAAGGCGCAAAAATGGTATATGAATTTGATGCTGCCGATGTTGGTAAATCATATATATACCCAGCAATGGCAAGAAGTTTTAGAGAAGCTGGAATTCAAATTGCTACGCATTTCGCTTACGATCCAACGTTTTTATCGTATGCAAATACCGAATACAATACACACTATATGAATCTATCTTATACACCTCAAAAAGCATTGAGTTTAAAGATTTGTTCCGAAATTTTTCATGAGATTCCTTTGTATTCTAATTCTGGAATCTATCCTCAAAACACAACATTTGGAAACTTTAAGGTTGACTATGAAAATGATTTGGCAGAATACAATTCAGAAGAAAAATTCTTTTACACAAATACAACCAATAGTGTTCCTAAAAACGAAAATAACTTAAAAGAAATAGCTGGTTCAGGAAATTCATATATAGCTAAATATAATGGGACTGGAGCTTATTTTATTGATAAAATTGCTACAGGAATGTGGCGATTAGAAGTGATGCCTGATGCTTTATGGGTTAGTAATCCATTTGGTAGAAATAGCCTTAAAAAAACAGTAGGAGTTATTAAATGGGAAGCTCATGATATGACAATTAATTTGAAAGATTTAGGCAACGATTTTAGTATTATAGCTATTGATGACGACAATGATTTTTCGGTTACAGTGACAAATACGTCCTTCATTATTAAGCCAGGAGTTTATATAGTTAGTAAGAAAGGCGGGCAAAAAAATTGGTCGCCAGATGATGTTTTTGGCATGAATAAACTAAAAGATTTTTATGCACCTAAAACTACAGTTGATCAACTTTGGTTTAAGCATCAAGAAATTAATGAAGTAACCGAAAATTCAGAATTCACATTAACAGCACAATTTATTGCAGCAACAGAGCCAAAACAAATACAAATTGTTGGATTTTTAGGTTCTCAGAGAATAGCGTATGATATGATAAAAACAAGTGCATACAATTATACTGCAACTATTCCTTCAGATAAAGTTGTTAAAGGATTTTTTAATTACAATATAATCGTGAAAATTGATGAAGATAATTTTATTACGTATCCTTCAGCTAACGAAGGAAGACCATTTGAATGGGACTTCTACGATAGAAGCACTTATAAAATTACGGTGGTTCCAAAATCAAACCCAATATACCTATTTAATGCAAATGAGGACACAAATTTACTCGTAAGACAATGGAGAAACACATTTAAATTAGTTCCTACTGAAAATAAAGGTGAAGCAGAATATCATATAAATTTAGAAAAACTATTCTATCCTGATAATGAAAATCTTAACGCCAAACCTATTTATGATTATTCCTTTAAACATTTTATAATTGATAAAATTACTGGAAGAGAAACAGATCTTTCTTCAAAGTCAATTATTGTCTTTTATGGAAGGGCTCTAAACGATAAACCATGTAAACTCCAAATAGCTTTTGTAATGGATGATGGTTCTTCGTTTGGGAAGGTTATTGAAATCGGCACCGAACTTAAAGAATATAAGTTATCGATTAATGAATTACAACCTGTGAAGACCGTAACTCTTCCTAGACCTTATCCAACCTTTTTACCTTACTATTTTGAGCATAATATAAATTCTGAATTTAATATTAACAAAATAGAAAGTCTCCAGTTTTCAATAGGTCCAGAAGTTCCACATAAAGAGAGAGAAGATATGCATGGAATAAGTATGATTAGTCTTCGTTTGGAATAATGAATAATTGGTTTGTATTTATTGTAATTTAAAAAGCTTCTCAATATTGAGAAGCTTTTTTTAACTCAGAATTTTGCTATTAACGTATTTTGCTTTCTTAGAATTTTACAAGTTTAGTGGCTTGTTGTTGTCCGGAGCTATTAATAATTTTTATAATATATAGACTTTGAGTTAAGGACGAAATATCAAAGGGTACTCCTTTTAAGAAATCGCCTTTAAACTCTTTAATTAGTTTTCCTGTGATATCGAATATTTTTAAAGTGCTAATATTTTTATTTATAAAAAAGGAGTTCTGTACTGGATTTGGATAAACTATTAAATCCAAATTAGTTTCAAAATTTTCTACTCCTAGAGTAACATTTTGGTTTCCATAAATTCTAAATTCTCCTGCAGGAATACTTATTGGTGTAGTTACATTTGTAACATTAATTGATGTACTCCCAGTATCATCCATTAAATCATACCAAGCTCCTGTGTAAGGAAAATTTGGTGTAATATTTTGAGTGGTAACATCAAAATTTGCTAGGATTACAACATCTTTTAAGTCGGTAGAAAGTAAAGCATTATCCCAAACATAAATTTTGGGAGTTAGTGTATTGGTTGTAATTGAATAATCACCTTCAAACACGGCTTCATTAATTTTTAAGACATTAAGTCGTGACCAGTCATCATAAATTTGTTTTCTATTCGCATCACCAAGCCAATTCTCTAACCATTGTGGTTGTGGTTTGGTGTCTAATTTACAATCACCATCGCCATTGCCATCGTAATCTGTATTAACGCTTCCGTCTGTACATGTCCAGATAGAATTATCCATACCAAGGTCTGCAAAATGCCATAGCATTTTAGGTCCTGGAATAGGAATTGTTATTGCACCAAGAGCCGACATTCTTTTTAATGCAATATTAAGTTCTCTAACATTGTGGGATGGTTCTGTATTTTTTCCGAACTCAATCATTTCATACATTACACGATCTTTGTCATGACTTTCAGGATATCCTAAAGTTCGTTTTCCAGTAAAACCATGAGCAATATGTCCCATTCTGTCAATATTGCTGGAATTACCTTGTGCTAGATTTTTATATGAATCCCACATTTCACTCCACATCATAATACCTTTACCTTCATCTAATCTATAATTTGCCCATTCTTGTTCTTCAGTATCTCCACCTAAATGTTCAAAAATTACGTAATGGTCTGCGTCAAGACTCCAAGAATAATCTGCATAGTCTTTTAAAACAGCAACGCGGTCAGCTTGATAATTGTTCGTACAGGTGTCATTACCAGAGGAACAATTTTGAGTAAATCCTTTAGTTAAATCCCAACGGAAACCATCAATTTTGAATTCTTCAATCCAATGTTTTACGACACGTTTTGTATAATTTTGAGTTCTTGTGCTTTGATGATTAAAATCGGAACCAACACTATAGCTATGTGTAGCAACTTGATTCATATAAGGGTTTTCGCTACTTGGCTCACCCCAACCATCACCATCAGGATCATTCATCCACATTCTGTTCATAGGGTTTCTGCCAAAAGCATGGTTTAAGGCAAGATCTAGAATTACTGCGATACCATTTTGGTGACATACATCAACAAATTCTCTAAATTTATCTTCGGTACCATAAAATTTATCTAATGCCATATGGAAGGATGTATTATAACCCCAACTTTCGTTACCTTCAAACTCCATAACTGGCATTAACTCAATAGCATTGACATTTAAGTTTTTAAAGTAATCTATTCTGTCAATTAAATCTTGATAATTTCTATCAGCATCAAAATCGCGTATTAATACTTCATAAATAATTAAATCTTCCTTTTTAGGTTTAGTAAAATTGGGAACTACCCATGAATAAGGTGTTTGTCCAGTTTGTATAACAGTAACTTCGCGTTCTTGTCCAATTGGATACGCTGGTAAACTAGGATAAGTTAAAGCAGGAATCCATGGATCATCAAATGGCGATAAAACCAATGTGGAATAAGGATCAGCTGTTTTAACTAAGGTGGATGAATTTACAATTGGTGTTTTATCTACAACCCAATATTGATAGGTTTCTATTTGTCCAGAGGTAAGTCCTGTTAATTCAATCCAAAATTTATTATTTCTAGAGAAATCTCTTTTCATAAAACTAGATCCATCAGGCTGCCAATTATTGAAACTTCCAGCAACATAAACAAAATCTTTAAGTGGAGCATCAAGGACAAGCGTTACTTTTGTTGGGTCTCCATCATGATAATTAATACCATCAAGATAATCTGTTGTCATCATTTCCCAAATTGTACCAGGATCTATAATTACACTGAATTTTTTTGTAATTGTAGTCGTGTTTAATGTTACTTCTAATTCATAATTTTGATTAGTTGTAATGTTGGTATGGGTATGAGAATAAGAAGCAATATTAGATTGGGAGTTTATGGTACTGCCATTAGCTTTTAGAACGTAATTGGCATTCCCGCCAGTATTTGTTGCAGTAATGTTTAAATTATCTCCTGAGTTTAATATACTTACTGAATTAACTGCTGGATTAGTTAGAGTGGTTTGAAAAGCTCCTACAATAATATTTAAGTCTGCGGATTGTGGACTGCCAATATCTGCTCTTAAAACGATATCGATAGCTGTAATAGCTCCTGTCGGATTGCTATAAAAACTTTGAATAGTTGGTGTCAAATCAAGACTATATATTTCTCCTGACTCGAGAGTTAAAGCTGGTTGATTAGTGTTGTTTCCCCAATCTCCAATAACATTAACCCAATGAGTAGTTCCATCTATAGTAACACCAGTATGAGCATATATAGTTCCAGTATAAGATTCTAATGTTGTTCCAGTAGCATCAAATAATAGAATTGCAGAATCGGTTTCTTCTGGTGTAGTTCCACCTTGCCACGATAATTGTGAAAACACATCATGGAATGAGTATATTAAAAAAAATATAAGTATTATTTTTTTCATAGAGATAAATTTAAAAAAAGGGTTGCTCAATTAAGACACAACCCTTTACCTTTACTAATTCAATTTGTAATATGAATTTTTTATTGATTGATTGTATATGTATTATTCAAAATATCAATCCAAATTCTAGCATTACCAGCTGTGACTGCGATATTATCTCCTCCATCATCTAAAGTTCCATCTGCTCCAGTATCTCCAACATTAACACCCCAATCTTCATTAATTCGGAATTTAATTTCTCCATCAAGAATTGTTACAACTTCAGCAATCCAAACATCTGGATTAACCTGGGTAAATGTAAAGTCTGGAGTAGCTCCCCAATCATTATATCCTGAACCTACAACACCCCAAAGGTCAGCAGTTTCAATTATATAAGTCATGTCATTCATATTGATAGAAATGGCATAGAATCCTGCACTTACAGCAATATTATCTCCACCATCATCTAAAGTTCCATCTGCACCAGTATCTCCAAAGTTAACTGCCCAATCATTATTAAATCTTATTTTAAATTCTCCATCTAGTAATTTTATACCAACTTTAAAAGTGTCCGTAGTATAATCATAAAAGAATTTTCCATCAGGAGTAGCTCCCCAATCATTATAAGCAGAGCCTACAACTCCCCAAGTAAAAGGTTCTATAGTATAGGTACCACCAGCTAGATCGGCTGTAATTTTATAATGACCAGCAGTAACAACAATATTATCACCATCTTGATCTAATGTACCATCGGCACCTGTATCGCCATAATTAACTCCCCAATCATTGTCTAATCTGAATTTTATTTCACCATCAAAAAGTGTTACGTAAGACACGAATACATCAGGTTGATCTGTAGTATAGAAAAAACCATCAGCATAAGCTCCCCAATTATTATAACCGGAGCCTACAACACCTAAACTAGCAATTGAAGCCGAAGGATCCTCGAGTGTAGCTTCTGGTAAAACAAGTGTTAAAACTTGTGTGCCTGATAAAACATCTGGACCCGAATTATCACCAACATATGCTCTAATTCTAAAAGAGACTTCACCAGTATTTGGTTCTGGAGTATTTGGATCATTATCTAAACCAGCTTCACTAGCGTAGCTTAACAAATTACTTATTGTAACGGCTAATTCATTTCCTGTTGTAGTTCCTACAACCTCCATATCAGAAAAATCACCTAGAACAGATTTTTGTAAATCGTAAGACACAACAGTGGGCACTTCAAAAGATGCACTAGTCCATGTAAAGCGTTCTCCTAAATTACTTGAAGTTGCCGTTGTTAATATATACTCGTTTGAAAATTCGTTTGTAAAAGATAGTTCTTCAGGTGCTTGTGCTACAAATTCTAAAACGTCATCATCTTCACAAGAATTAAAGCCAATTGCGGCTATAATTAGTAATGCTAAAATTGTTATTTTTTTCATTTTTTCTAGTTTTTAAATTTTTAATACCCTACGTTTTGTGTAAGATTAGGATTGGTTGATAGTACATTATCTGGTATAGGATAAACATTTCTAAAGGCATCAACTGAAGTTCCATTAGTAATATTACCTTTAAAAGGCCATAAATAATTACTTGTAGTAAAATAATTGTAACGCACTAAATCGGTACGTCTTTGCCCTTCCCAATGTAATTCTCTAGAGCGTTCATTTAATACAAAATCTAAAGTTAAATCGCCACTAGTAATGTTACCAGCACTTGAGCCATATGCTCTTTGTCTTAACTCGTTTATTTTAGAAACAGCCAGGGATAAATCGCCACCACCACCTCTTAAGGTAGCTTCAGCATAGTTTAAATAAATTTCGGCTAAACGTATTAATGCTAAATCTGTATCAACCATATCACCACTTGAATCACTACCAGCATTACCATTAGAATCCACATTTCTGAATTTTTTCACTGCATACCCATTGTTAAATCGAGGAATAACTTCAATTTCTAAACTTTGACCATCTGTATGGAACTGCCCTCTTTGATCTAAAGATTGAATAGCTTCAATTGTATAAGTTAAAGCATCTAAATCGAGCATAACTAAATAGAGACCAGCATCTGCAACAGGTATATTTGCACCTCCGTCCTCTAATGTTCCATCGGTATCATTATCACCAAAGTTGATTCCCCAATCTTCATCAAATCTAAATTTCATTTCTCCGGCTGTTAAATTTGCGTACAGCGCATATTGGTTAGTTCCAGTTTGATACATTTCCATATCCGGACCATTCCATGCATTAACTGTAGCATCTCCAACAAGCCCCCAATCTGATAATGTTCCACCCAATGAATTATTTAAAACATTAATATCTATTATATCTATATTGAATTGGTTAACTAAATTTTTGGTTGTACGCAAACCTGCCCAACCTCCATTAACTCCAAACTCTGTTGGATCCATTGAGCCTCCAATGGCTGCATGTACTAAGAAAGTTGTACCTCCCCAAGTTTGAGAACTTAAGCCATCGAAATTTAAAGCAAAAATAAATTCATTTTGCGCGCCATTGGCATTGTTATCTGCTAAAAACAATTCGTCGTAAGCAGTACCGTTGCCATTTGCATCATTCATGTTTATTGAGTAGGATGAATTCATCACATTGTTAGAGAATGTAACAGCTTCACTATATTTAGGTGTTCCTGTCCAAACTTCAGCATTTAAATATAATCGAGATAATAATGACCAGGCTGCAGCTTCATCCACACGACCATATTCATTAGAGCCGCTTGGCGCTAATTGATCTTGAATTTCTAGTAATTCGGATTCTATAAAAGCAAATATGTCTGCTCTACTACTTTGTTGAGGTAGTTCTGTTGAAATTTCTGTTAGTAAAGGTACGTTTGCAAATAAATCCATTAAATTATAATAGGCATAGGCCCTTAAAAAACGAGCTTCAGCAATAAATGTTTGCACTTCGGCATCAGTTAATTCTGCTGCATTTGTTATAAATGAATTCGTAAAACTTACTTCCTGTGCTAATCGAGAATACATGGCTTCAACAAAGTCGTTACCACCTGACCAAGTCATAGCATGTAAATTAGGTAAACCGGGGTCTCCCCAACCAACTACAGAATGATCTGTAGTTAACTCATTAAGGTTAAACAACATTCTCGAAAACTGAGAGAATCCTTCATCAATATCAGCAATATCAGCATCTCCAGCTGGACCACTTTGCCCCGTAAGGGCTAAAGAAGCATACAGTTTAGCTAAACCACCTTTGGCTGATGCTACATCTGCAAATACATCTTCTTGAGTAAAACTATCAGGATCTATTGGTGATAGATTTAAATCGTCATGACACGAAGTCATAAAAAACGAGACAGTTACAATAAAAATAATACTCTTAATTTTATTTTTCATTTTTCTAATTTTTTATTAAAAATCTATATTAACACCAAAAACATAAGTTCTTGGTCTAGGATAAAAATTATTGTCAATACCACCTGTTATTTCTGGATCTAATCCATTATAATCTGTAACAGTGGTTACATTTTGTACAGATCCATAGAATCTTAAACTCAAATTCTCAAAGGTGTCTTCTGGCAAACTATAGCCTAAAGTAATATTATCAATTTTGAAAAAAGAGGCTTCTTCGATATATAAATCACTTAACAAGCTTTGTTCTGTCTGTGCATTAAAGCCTGTATTTAAAAGATTCGCATGTTGGTTATACAGTATACCGTTATCGGTTAATCTACTTAAAGACCCATTACTTGAAGCGACATTATTATAGGCATAATTACCTATGTTAGCCCTTGTCACTACAGCCAAATCCCAATTCTTATATCTTAAGTTGGTATTTAAGCCCATAATTACATCGGCATAAGGGTCTTTGTAGATATATCGATCATCACTATTTATAATATTATCTCCATTTCTATCTACAAAAGAACCCTCAATAGGGTTTCCATTAGTGTCGTAAACTTGTGCATATACTAAATAGCTATATGGTGATTCACCCTCTTTATGGACTTGTATGTTATTACCAACACCACCACTTATGCCTCCAGTTGGTTGATCGAAAGGAAGTCTTGTAATCTTATTTTCGTTAAATGCAACATTATAACTAATGCTCCACTCGACATCTTCAGTCTGCACAGGAATAACATTTATGGCGAATTCAACCCCTTTATTTTCCATGTCGCCTATATTTTTATCTATTTTACTTCCAAAGTTAGTAAAAGGATCAATGTTGGCGAAAGCTATTAAATCGTTAGTTTCTTTTTTATAAACGTTTACAGACCCAGAAATTCTACTATCGAATAGAGCATAGTCTAAACCTATATTAATAGTTTTACCTACTTCCCAACGTAAATCTTCGTTTATGGGATCTGGTCTAAATGTTTGTAGAAAAGCAGATCCAAATTGATAATTTGCTGAAGTTTGGCTACCAGTATATCTGGTTAAGAATTGATAATCTCCTAATCCGTTAACATTACCTATCTCTCCATAACCTGCACGTATTTTTAGCTGATTAATAAAGGAGTCTGCCATAAAATCTTCCTTATGTATATTCCAGGCAATTGCTCCAGAAGGGAAATAACCCCATTGATTATTAGGATTTAATTTTGAAGAGGCGTCTGCTCTTAAAGTTGCAGTTAACAAATATTTGCCATCGTAATCGTAATTTAATCTACCAAAATAAGATAACAACACATTTTCAAATTTATCGACAAATTCAAATTCAATATCAACATCGGGATTTGCTAGGTCATCTTCTTCTAATTCACTATCATAATTATCATTATGAAACTCAAATTTTTGATAAGAATATCCCGCAACAAAATTGATATTGTGAACATCGTTAATAGATTTTGAATAAGTTAAATAGGCGTCGAATAATTTATTTGTAGCTTCTTGACTGTATGTCGTTCTAGAACCATTAAAAGTCGTATCTGAAGTTGGTATAAGTTCTGAAGTTAAAGTTCTTCCACCACTATCTGATTTATCTAGACCAACATTAATAGTTGCTGTTATATCTGGAAAGAAATGCAGTTTGTAATCAAATTTAGCATTCCCAACAAATCTCCGTACTTCTGCTGTGTCATCAGTTAAATCGATTAAAGCTCGAGGGTTAGTTGGAGCTAAATTTAATTGAAAATCTGTTTGGGAATCTATCCATGTATAATATCCGCCAAATTTATCTAATAAAGGATTATTGAAATCAAAAATGGATTGGGTCGGATCAAAGTTAACCGCATTACCTATGGCACCTCTATTTGCAAATGTATTTTCGGTGTACATGCCACGAGCATTTAATTCTATTTTTAGATGATCGTCAAAAAGGTTTGGAGTTAAACTTAACGATGCGGTGGTACGTTTAAAATTATCGCGATCTAATGTTCCATTTCTGTCAGAGTATCCAACTGACGCTCTCATTGGCACACCCCAAGCACTACCTAAAGCACTAAATGCGTGATCAGTACCAACAGCATCCACATAAATGGCGTCCTGCCAATCTGTGTTTGAGTTGCCTAATCTAGCTATAGCATCAACATCACCAGTTGAATTAATAAGACTTCTAAATTGTCCGGCAGACAATAAATCTACTTTATCAATGAGATTGTCAAAAGTCATGGACGAATTAAGGTTGAATTTAAATTCTCTGTCTTTTCCTTTTTTGGTAGTAATTAAAATAACCCCATTTGCAGCTCGTGATCCATAGATTGCTGTTGCAGAAGCGTCTTTTAATACCACCATGCTTTCAATATCGTTGGGATTAATTAAGTTTAATGGATTTCTTGATCCACCAACGCCACCTCCATCAAGAGGTAAGCCATCTAGAACAATTAAAGGAGAGCTAGATAATGACAATGAACCAAGTCCTCTAATAATAATGTTTTGATCTTCTCCAGGAGCACCACCACCAGACGTTACAGAAACACCTGCAATTTTTCCGGCAATAAGTTGTTGTGCAGATACTACTGGACCTTGATTAAAGTCTTCAGAAGTAATTAAATCGACAGATCCTGTTAAATCTTCTTTCTTTACACCACCATAACCAATTAGAACGACTTCTTCTAATTGTGCGGCATCTTCTACTAATTGGACGTTTAATGGACTTTGCCCAGCATAAGTAATCTCTAATGTCCTATATCCAACATAAGAAAAAACGATAACGTCTCCATTGTTAGCGGTAATTTCATAATTACCATCAAAATCTGTAGCTGTTCCTTGAGATGTACCCTTAATGAGAATATTAACTCCAGGAAGAGGTTGAGAGGATGATTGCTCTGTTACTGTACCAGTGACTGTTGATTGTGCAAAAATTATTGCTGGCAAAAAAAACAGTATGAACAGTAAGCTATTTAAAGTTGTTTTCATTCAATACTATTAAATTAGTTTAATTAAAGTTTGTTATATTTCCACTTCTCGCTCTAAATCTATGTAAATTTTATGTAAAGTATTAGTGGTAGAAAAAGTAATTATTTGCGAAAACGTTTTCGTGTTGAAAACTTTTTTAAATTTGCAGGGTTGTGGCTACAAACACATAATATTAGGGCATAAATAATAATAGTGATATATTTATTGTAAATATTATATTCTATGAAACGAAAAGTAACATTAAAACAAATTGCAAGAGAGTTAGATGTTTCTATTTCTACAGTTTCTAAAGCATTGCGACATAGTAAAGAAATTAGTGAAGATACTAGAGAGAAAGTACAAGCATTCGCAAAACTATATAATTATAGACCTAATAATATTGCACTTAGTTTAAAGAATAGAAAAACAAAAACTATAGGCATAATAATACCAGAGATTGTTCATCATTTTTTTTCTAAAGTCATTAGAGGCATCGAACTTATAGCCAATAGCAGAGGGTATAATGTTATTATTGGTTTATCTAATGAATCATTTACCAAAGAAGTAATTAATATGGAAATGCTTGCCAATGGTAGTATAGATGGTTTTATTCTTTCTATTTCTAAAGAAACTTTATTACAGCAAGATTTTCATCATTTTAATGAAACTATAAATCAAGGAATGCCAATTGTGATGTTTGATCGTGTTATAGAAGAAATTAATTGCGATAAAGTTATCGTTGATGACCTAAAAGGATCTAAAAAAGCTGTAGAGAAATTAATTTCTAATGGTTGTAAAAATATAGCTATAATTACAACAAAAGATTATGTTAGTGTAGGAAGATTAAGAACACAGGGCTATTTAGAAGCACTGCAAGAAAATAAAATATCTGCCAATAAGAGTTTAATTTTAAAGATTGATGTTGAGCTTGACTCGGAAGATCATTTAGAGGATTTAGAAAATGAGATTGAACAATTTTTTAAAAAGAATAAAAATATTGATGGTATTTTTGCGGTAAACGAGTTATATGCTGTAACAGCTATGAAGGTTGTTAGAAAATATGATTTAAAAATTCCAGACAATATTCAGGTTATAGGATTTACAGATGGCGTACTCTCTAAACACTCAAGACCAGGATTAACAACAGTGAGTCAACATGCACAAGAAATGGGCGAAAAAGCAGCAGAATTGTTGATTGAAAGATTAGAACTTGAAGTTGAAAAGGAAGAATATGGAGAGGAAGAAGAACACTATCAAACTGTGGTTATTGAGACCGAACTTATTGAAAGAGATTCTACTAAATAATTTTTTTTATGTTGTAGAATAAAAATCTTTATATATCTTTACAAACTAATCAAAACTTATATTTTCACTTCTCACATAAGTTTTGATAAGTCTTTTCGCTTATCAAATAGTATTAATTTAAATGTACTATAATGAAAAAGCGTACACTAGGTTTTTGGGAAATTTGGAACATGAGTTTCGGTTTTTTAGGAATCCAAATGGGTTTTGCTCTACAAAATGCAAATGTTAGCCGAATTTTTCAAACTTTAGGAGCAGAGGTAGAAGATATTCCCATTCTTTGGGTAGCTGCACCACTTACAGGCTTGATTGTTCAACCTATAATCGGTTATTTAAGTGATAAAACGTGGCATCCTAAATTAGGTCGTCGTCGTCCTTATTTTTTAGTAGGAGCAATTTTAGCATCATTGGCATTATTTGTTATGCCAAATTCTCCAGTACTTTGGTTTGCTGCAGGAATGCTTTGGATTATGGATGCTTCAATTAATGTGTCTATGGAGCCTTTTAGAGCGTTTGTAGGTGATAACCTTCCAGAACATCAACTTACTAAAGGTTTTGCCATGCAAAGTTTTTTTATTGGTATTGGAGCTTATGTTGCGTCAAAATTGCCTTGGTTTTTAACTTATTTAGGAGTTGCTAATACAGCACCTGAAGGTATTATCCCAGATTCGGTTAAATTTTCATTTTATATTGGAGGTATTGCTTTTTTAATTGCAGTACTTTGGACAGTTTTTAAATCTAAAGAATACTCACCAGAAGAAATGAAGGTTTTTGAAGAAGCCGAAAACAATAATTTCGATAAAGAAAAACGGTCGTTAGAATGGTTTCAAAATAATGGAAAATCTCATTTTACAAAAGGAATTATAATTACTATTGTTGGTTTAATAACCACATATTTTATTTATCATTTTGAACTTAAAAAAGACTTATTTGTACTTACACTTGGATTAATTACGTTAGGAGGACTCGCAATGTTAATTTCCGGATTATTGCAAAAGAGTAATAATATTGAAAATGGATTTGTAACCATAATAAACGATTTTCAATCTATGCCAAAAGTGATGAAGCAATTGGCTTGGGTTCAATTTTTCTCTTGGTTTGCATTATTTTCTATGTGGATTTATATGACACCAGCTGTAACAGAACATATTTATAGTACAACTGATACTACTTCCGAAGCTTATAATTTAGGCGCTAATCAAGTAGGTGCTATGTTTGCTAATTATAATATTATAGCAGCAGCAGTTGCATTTTTACTTCCTTTATTAGCAAGAAAGACAAGTCGAAAATTCACACATTTTTTAGCTCTAGTTGCAGGTGGTTTAGGATTAATGTCACTTTATTTTATTAGCAACCCAACCGTATTTACTATAGAATGGTTACCAATGATAGGTGTTGGTATTGCTTGGGCAAGTATTTTGTCTATTCCTTATGCGATGTTATCTGGTTCGTTACCAGCTTCTAAAATGGGTTATTATATGGGAGTTTTTAATTTCTTTATTGTAATTCCGCAATTAGTGGCAGCATCAATATTAGGGTTTTTAGTATCGAAGTTTTTCGATAACCAACCTATTTACGCGCTTCTTATTGGAGGAGTTTCAATGATTTTAGCAGGTTTCATTTCATTAACAGTAAACGATAAAGTTTCAACCAAAATAAATGAATAAAAAAGGATTCATATTCGACCTCGATGGTGTTATTGTAGATACTGCAAAGTACCATTTTTTAGCTTGGAAAAAATTGGCTAATAGTATCGATATTGATTTTAATCTGGAGCAAAACGAACAGCTAAAAGGAATAAGTAGAGTGCATTCTTTAGAAAAAATTCTAGAATGGGGAAATAAAACCCTTTCAGAAGATAAATTTATGGAGCTCATGGCAAGAAAAAATAACGATTACCTTAATTATATTGACCAAATGGATGAAAGTGAAATTCTTCCAGATGTCACAAAAATATTAGAGTATTTAAAACAACAAAATCAACCAATAGCCTTAGGTTCTGCAAGTAAAAATGCAAGAGCAATACTAAAACGAGTAAAATTGATTAAAAAATTTGATGCTATTGTTGATGGTAATGATGTTTCAAAAGCAAAACCTCACCCAGAAGTGTTTTTAAATGCAACAAGAGCATTAAAAATAAACGCCAAAGATTGTGTGGTTTTTGAAGATTCTGTTGCAGGAATTCAAGCAGCTAATATTGCTAATATGATTAGTATAGGTATTGGCGAGAAGTCAATTTTAAAAGAAGCTGATTTCGTGTTTAAAGATTTTACAGAAATAAGTATAGAATTTTTAAACAAACTCACGAATGTAGAAAAGAAAGTAATACAATGAATCAAGATTATATAAAACCAGATAAATGGTCGATTATTGAAGAAGGATTTGATGCAACACAGGTTAAATCTTCCGAAAGCTTATTTAGTATAGGCAATGGAGCTATGGGACAACGTGCCAATTTTGAAGAGCAATATTCTGGTCCAACATTTCAAGGGAGTTATATCGCTGGCGTTTATTATCCAGATAAAACAAGAGTGGGATGGTGGAAAAATGGTTATCCAGAATATTTTGCAAAAGTATTAAACGCTCCAAATTGGATTGGGATTAATGTCTTTATTAATAATGAACCTTTAGATTTGTTTAAGTGCAAGGTTATACAAAACTTTAGAAGAGAACTTAACATGAAAGAAGGTTGGTACAAAAGAACTTTTGAAGCCACATTGCAAAATGATGTTAAAGTTAAAGTTGAAGCGCTTCGTTTTTTAAGCCTGGATTTAGATGAAGTTGGAGCAATTAAATATTCGGTAACACCTATAAATGCTTCAGCTGAAATTAAATATCATCCTTATTTAGATAGCGGCATAACCAACGAAGACACAAATTGGGATGATGAGTTTTGGGAAAATTTAAGTGTGAATTATCAAGATGATCAGGCTTTTATAGTATCACACACCATGAAAACTAATTTTCATGTATGTACAGCTATGCAAACCCAATTGTCGTTAAATGAAAAAGTATTAAAACAAGAAAAAAGAATAGATTCTTATTCAAATTATATAGAGTTTCAATATGAAAGTGAAGTAAAACAAGGCGAAACTTTAACCCTTACAAAATTTGGAGGCTACACAGTATCTTTAAATCATGACAAAGATAATCTTAAAGAAGTTTCAAAAGAAATGCTTTTTAAAGCTTCAACATTAGGATTTAATAATCTTCTTGAGCAGCAAAAAAAGTCTTGGTCAAAAATTTGGGATACAGCCGATATTACTATCGATGGAGATATAAAAGCACAGCAAGGTATTCGGTTTAATATTTTTCAATTAAATCAAACCTATTTGGGTAAAGATGCAAGATTAAATATTGGACCAAAAGGATTTACTGGAGAAAAATATGGAGGAAGTACCTATTGGGATACCGAAGCGTATTGCATACCATTTTATATGGTAACAAAAGGAGAGCAAGTTGCCAGAAATCTTTTAACCTATCGTTATAATCATTTAGAAAAAGCTATAGAAAATGCCGAAAAATTAGGATTTTCTAATGGAGCAGCATTGTATCCAATGGTAACCATGAATGGTGAAGAATGCCATAACGAATGGGAAATAACCTTTGAAGAAATTCATCGTAATGGTGCAATTGCTTTCGCCATTTACAACTACTATCGATATACTGGAGACTATAGCTATATTAAAGAGAAAGGACTAGAAGTATTAATTGCTATTGCTCGTTTTTGGCACCAAAGAGCAAATTTTTCAAAATCAAAAAACAAGTATGTAATTTTAGGTGTAACTGGACCAAACGAATATGAAAATAATGTAAATAATAACTGGTACACTAATTATTTTGCAAAATGGTGTATTGATTTTACTATTGAAAACATAAATATGATTAAAGTAAAACATGATTCAGATTTTACAAGAATCATGAATAATGCTAAACTTTCTAATGTTGAAATAGAAAAATGGAAAGACGTAGCAGGCAATTTATATTTTCCATATTCCGAAGAATATAAAGTCTATTTACAACAAGATGGATTTTTAGACAAAGAGCTCGTTACAGTTGCTAATTTAGACAAATCACAAAGACCAATTAATCAAAAATGGTCTTGGGACAGGATTTTACGATCACCTTATATAAAACAAGCCGATGTTTTACAAGGATTTTATTTTTTCGAAGACAACTTTACATTAGACGAATTAGAAAGGCACTTCGATTTTTATGAGCAATATACAGTTCATGAAAGTTCATTATCCCCATGTGTTCATAGTGTACAAGCAGCAAAATTGGGTAGAATGGAGCAAGCTTATCAGTTTTATTTGCGTACGTCTCGTTTAGATTTAGACGATTATAATAATGAAGTTGATGAAGGCTTGCATATTACAAGTATGGCTGGAACTTGGATGAGTATTGTTGAAGGTTTTGGAGGTATGCGAATAAAAAATGATAAATTAAGTTTTAAACCACAAATACCAAAGCAATGGGAAACCTATTCATTTAAAATTAATTTCAGAAACCAAATTATAAAAGTTAATGTATGTCAAAATGAAACTAATTTTGAGCTTCAAGGCAATGAAGAATTACAGATTTTAGTTAATGATGAATTAGTTACAATTACTCCAAATAGCTTGGGGACTGTATAATATTATAGACACATGAGGGCACAAATTAAATTTTTAGCGATTGTTTTAATATTTTCAGTTTATTCTTGTAAGAAATCTGAAAGGGATAATAATAAAGAGAATGTATCTCAGGTTTCAAATGCTTTTATCGAAAGAGTAGAACCACCAAATTGGTGGATTGGTTTTAAAGATACTAATCTTCAACTATTGGTTAAGGAAGAAAATATAGGCAACACAAAACCTGAAATATCTTATCAAGGTGTAACTATTTCAGAAATTCATAAAGCTACAAGTCCAAACTATTTATTTATAGATTTAAATATTTCAGAAGAAGCAAAAGCTGGAAAATTCGATATTGTTTTTAAATATGAAAAGGGGAATGAGAAAGCACATACTTATGAGCTAAAGGATAAAGAAAAAACTTCAGAAGAATTTAAAGGATTTGATAGTAGTGATGTCATTTATTTAATCACACCAGATAGATTTGCCAATGCTAACCCAGAAAATGATATTATTTCTGGACTTAAAGAAAACGTCATTAATAGAAAAGATGATTATGCAAGACATGGAGGCGATATTCAAGGTATAACAGATAATCTAACATATATTGATGAGATGGGATTTACAGCCATTTGGTCTTGCCCATTATTGACAAATGATATGACACAATCGTCTTATCATGGTTATGCAATTACTAATTTATATGAAGTTGATCCACGTTTCGGAACACTTGATGAGTTCAAAGAATTATCTCAAAAAGCTCAAGAAAAAGGTATTAAGCTTATCATGGATCAAGTTGCTAACCATTGTGGGAGTGAGCATTGGTGGATGAAGGATTTACCGTTTTCAGATTGGGTAAATTATCAGGAGGATTTTGAAAAATTACCTGTATCTGTAGAAGAAATGCGTTTGGCTAATGGAGAATACGATTGGAATCGTATTAACACCTATTTTACAAACTCAAACCATAGAAGAACGATAAACCAAGATTCTTACGCATCAAAATATGATAGTAAATTAATGAGCGATGGTTGGTTTGTACCTATGATGCCAGATTTAAATCAGCGAAATCCATTTATGGCAAAATACATTATTCAAAATAGTATTTGGTGGATAGAAACGGCACAACTTGGAGGCATACGTCAGGACACCTATCCATACTCTGATAAAAAATTTATGTCTGATTGGGCTGGTGCAATAATGAATGAATACACTAATTTTAATATCGTTGGAGAAGAATGGAGTACCAATCCTTTACTTATAGCTTTTTGGCAAGAAGGGAATAACAACAAAGATGGGTACGATTCAAATCTAAAGTCTTCAATGGATTTTGCAATGCAAGAAAAAATAACTCAAGCACTTAACGAAGATGAATCTTGGGATAAAGGATTCGTTAAAATTTATGAAGGTTTAGCAAACGATTTTGCCTACGCTTCACCAAAGGATATTATGATTTTTCCTGACAATCATGATATGAGTCGAATATTTACGCAATTAGATGAAGATGTTACCAAAAATAAAATGGCATTAAGTTATATGCTTGTATTGCCTAGAATTCCACAACTATATTATGGCACCGAAATTTTAATGAATGATACTGCAAAACCAGGTGATCATGGATTAATTCGTACAGATTTTCCTGGAGGTTGGAAAGGTGATGCCGTAAATGCATTTACAGGAGAAGGCTTAACAGATGCTCAAAAAGATATGCAGTCTTATCTAAAAATAGTGTTGAATTACAGAAAAAACAGTAAAGCCATTCACAACGGAAAAACAATTCATTTTGCTCCTGAAAACGGAATTTATGTTTTGTTTAGAATTTTAGAGGATGAAATAGTTGCACTTATTCTTAATAAAAATGAAGGAGAAACAAATTTAGATTTAAATAGTTTTGATGAAATTGGATTGAATGGAAAAACACTTAAAAATATTATTACAGAAGAAGAATTTACTTGGAATGATAACTTAACAATTAATGGAAAAGGAGTTACGCTTTTAACAACAAAAAAATAGGATTATGAAATTCTTGAAATTGATATTAATACTATCATTATGCTTTTTTTCGTGTAAACAAGAGAAGAAAGAAGCTAAAATTTCTGATAATGTTGAAGTAAAAATTATTACTCAAAAATTAGACAATATTATTCTTTCAAGCGGAACAATTCATCGTATAGAAAGTTTTCCGTCAAAATATGTTCAGCCTCGAAATGTAGATGTGTGGTTACCTGATAATTATTCCAAAGACAAAAAATACAG
>QMOV01000029.1 GCA_003650305.1 Bacteroidota bacterium
TTTAAAATTTTATGAATTTTAAAAAAAATTAATAAAAAATAAAAAAATTAAGGTTTTTTTTTTGTTAAATTTGTAATGCTATTAATCCATATTTTTAAAAATGAAAAAATTACTCTTAAGTGTAGCAATACTTTTTGTTGCTACATATTGGTTGTCTCAAAACAATAATTCTAGTGATGTCAATAAGAAAGTTAATGGAAATGATATTGCAGAATTAGTCGAAAACACTAAAACAGTATCTTTAAATTAAGCTCTATTATTAAAAAACCCATATAGTAATACTACTTCACAAAAACCCCTATATGGTCCTAGTACATTGGTTGTAATAATAATAAATATAAAAAGGTCTTTTTATATTTTGTAATAATAATTTTCTCATAACTATTTTTTACTTTTTTTATTATATTTAATCTTTTATATGTATCATTGTGAATAGTAATTTTACTGTTTACTAAATTACTTTACCCAAATATTTGTATTTTGATTTATTTAGACTCCTGTATATTACTGTTTTTTTATCAATTTTTAAAAATTTAATTATGAGCAAAACTTTTTTTGTGCGACTGTTATTTATAAGTTGTTGTATGTTTTTTTCTAATTCAATAATAGCACAACAAGTAGAAAATAATGAGTACAATAAAATAGATAATCCTAGAAATGAAGAAGGGATTAGAGACAAAAACATTGTGTCTTTAGCTATTGGTGCTGCAACAATAAACGGAGATTTTTCAAATAGTTTATTGGAATTTTATATACATATAGGATATAAACATTTTTTAAGTCCACATACGAATATTAGTATTGGGTTTAATAAATTTGATTTGGGTTATGAAAACGTTTTTGAAGAAGGGTTTATTTCTATTGATCTTAATTTAGAAGTTTTCATTCTTCCATATGATATGTTTACGCCTTTTGTTTTTGCAGGAGTCGGATTAAATGCCATGAATGATTTTGAAGGCCAAAACACAAAAGCTCAAGGAGGTGTCGGTATTGAGATTTTTCCAAAAGGGCCCATAGGTTTTAAGTTGTTTGCAGAATATAATCAGGTATTTGCAGATGATTTGGATGGACTAGTTTCTGGGAATTCAGATGATGGGTATTTGAGAGTTGCTATAGGGATTAATTACTATTTTGGAGAGTCTAATAAGCGTAAAAAAACTAAAGATGATGTTCCTACAATTATTAATACAAATCCAATTGACAATAAAAACTAAATAACTTTATTACTTTTGTATAACCAAAAAGGATGGTTTTTCAATGAGCAAAGTAATAAGTAAAAGATATGCACAAAGAGGTGTTTCGGCATCAAAAGAGGATGTGCATAGTGCTATTGCAAATATTAATAAAGGCTTATTCCCTAAAGCGTTTTGTAAAATCGTTCCAGACTACCTTACTAATAATGAGGATTACTGTTTAGTAATGCATGCAGATGGTGCAGGAACTAAAAGTTCCTTGGCTTATATGTATTGGAAAGAAACTGGAGATCTTTCAGTTTGGAAAGGTATTGCTCAAGATGCTTTATTCATGAATATCGACGATTTATTATGCGTTGGAGCTACCGATAATATTATGCTCTCTTCAACTATTGGTAGAAATAAAAACCTAATTACAGGAGACGTTATTTCGGCTATAATTAATGGAACGGAAGAATTAATTTCCGAATTGAAGGATTTTGGAGTTACCATACATTCAACAGGAGGAGAAACCGCCGATGTTGGCGATTTGGTACGAACAATTATTGTGGATTCTACTGTAACTGCAAGAATAAAGCGTAGCGATGTTATTGATAATGCAAACATTAAAGCAGGAGATGTAATTGTAGGATTGTCATCCTCTGGTCAAGCTATCTATGAAAAAGAGTATAATGGTGGCATGGGAAGCAATGGGTTAACATCTGCAAGACACGATGTATTTGCTAAATATTTAGCCGATAAATATCCTGAAAGCTTTGATGCTGTAGTTCCTGAAGGACTGGTTTATTCTGGAAATATAAAACTAACTGATGCTGTTAAGGATTCTTCGATTGATGCTGGAAAATTAGTATTATCACCAACGCGAACCTATGCTCCAATAATAAAAGAAATTTTATCAAAATATAATTCAGATTCTATACACGGAATGATTCATTGTAGTGGAGGAGCACAAACTAAAATTCTTCACTTTATTGAAAATCTTCATATTATAAAAGATAATATGTTTCCAATTCCCCCATTATTCAAATTAATACAGGAGCAATCCATAACCGATTGGAAAGAAATGTATCAAGTGTTTAATTGTGGACATCGCATGGAATTATACGTCTCTCCAGAAATTGCAAATGATATTATTTCAATTTCAAAATCGTTTAATGTTGATGCTCAAATTATTGGTAGAGTAGAAGCCTCTAAAGATAAAAAACTCACTATATCCAGTGGGTTTGGTGAATTTAATTACTAAAATTCATTTGTTTCATATAAAAAAATAAAATAAAAAATTTGTTAACTTTTTTATGTTAATAAATTATTAAATTACTAACAAACAGGATATTAAGTCATTTTCCTTGTAAACTTTATGATAAAAGTCATATTTTAAGTTGTATCTTTTGAGTTTATTTATCATCTTTAAAACAAATTAGCCACCACTTAATATCTAATCAGCTTAATGAAAGTAAAAGCCCTCCCAATACCCCAAAAAACATATACACAAGATGAAGCTTTTCAAGCTGCATTAACCTATTTTAATAACGACGATTTGGCAGCAAGAGTTTGGCTAAATAAATATGCCTTAAAAGATTCTGAAGGAAATATTTATGAGTTAACTCCTAACGATATGCATCACAGGATTGCTAAAGAAATTGCTAGAATAGAACAACATTATCCAAATCCATTGTCTGAGCAAGAAGTTTTTAACTTTATTAAAGATTTTAAATATATAGTGCCGCAAGGAAGCCCAATGGCAGGAATTGGTAATCAGTTTCAAACGGCATCGCTGTCTAATTGTTTTGTAATTGGAAATGAAGGATTGTCCGATTCTTATGGAGGAATCATGAAAATTGACCAGGAGCAAGTACAACTTATGAAACGTAGAGGAGGAGTTGGTCACGATTTGTCGCACATTCGTCCTAAGGGTTCGCCAGTAAAAAATTCAGCATTAACATCTACTGGTATTGTGCCTTTTATGGAACGTTATTCTAATTCTACACGAGAAGTAGCACAAGATGGAAGGCGAGGTGCACTCATGTTATCTGTATCTGTAAATCATCCAGATGCCGAAGATTTTATAGATGCAAAATTAGAACAAGGTAAAGTTACAGGTGCTAATGTTTCGGTACGAATGGATGATGATTTTATGCAGGCTGTAAAAAATAATGAATTCTACACTCAAAAGTATCCGGTTAATAGCAAAAACCCTGTATTTTCAAAAACTATTGAAGCAAATAAACTTTGGGAGAAAATTGTACATAATGCATGGAAATCTGCTGAACCAGGAATTTTATTTTGGGATACAATTATTAACGAATCGGTTCCTGATTGTTATGCCGATTTGGGTTACAAAACAGTATCGACAAATCCTTGTGGTGAGATTCCTTTATGTCCTTACGATTCTTGCCGTTTACTGGCAATTAATTTATTTTCTTATGTCGAAAAGCCATTTACAAAACAAGCATTTTTCAATTTCGAATTATTTAAAAAACATATTGCAGCAGCACAACGCATCATGGATGATATCATCGATTTAGAGCTTGAAAAAATTGATGCTATCATAAAAAAAATAGAAGCTGATCCAGAATCGGAAGAAGTAAAATTAACAGAACGTAACCTTTGGATTAATATAAGAAATAAAGCTAAAGAAGGACGACGAACAGGAATTGGTATCACTGCTGAAGGCGATATGCTTGCGGGTTTAGGAATACAATATGGAAGTGAAAAAGGAAATGATTTCTCAACAGAAGTTCATAAAACAATAGCAATTGAAGCCTATCGTGCTTCGGTTTATACAGCAAAAGAACGTGGAGCATTTAGTGTTTTTGATTCAGAACGTGAAAAAGAAAATCCATTTATACAGCGCTTAAAACAAACAGACGAAAAACTTTATTACGAAATGTTGGAGTATGGAAGACGTAATATTGCGTTGCTAACCATTGCACCAACAGGAACCACAAGTTTAATGACACAAACATCGTCTGGAATTGAACCTGTATTTCTTCCAGTATATAAACGTCGTAGAAAAGTAAATCCTAACGATAAAAATGCACGTGTAGATTTCGTGGATGATGTTGGAGATTCTTGGGAAGAATATGTAGTGTTTCACCATAGGTTTAAACAATGGATGGAAGTTAATGGTTATGATATTACTAAAAATTATGAGCAAGAAGAATTAGATGATTTAGTAGCAAAATCACCATACTATAACGCAACTTCTAACGATGTAGATTGGTTAAGCAAAGTACATATGCAAGGAGCTGTGCAAAAATGGATAGATCATTCCATAAGTGTTACTATTAACTTACCAAATGATGCAACCGAAGATTTAGTAGGTAAATTGTATTTAGAAGCTTGGGAAGTTGGCTGTAAAGGTGTAACGGTTTATAGAGATGGATCGCGTTCTGGAGTGCTGATTTCTAATGAAGATAAAAAAGAAGATGAGAATAAAATATTAACAACCTTTCCTATTAAGCGTCCGCAAATTTTAGAAACTGATGTTGTACGGTTTCAGAATAATAAAGAAAAATGGATTGCTTTTATAGGTTTGATAGATGGGAAACCTTATGAGATATTTACAGGACTTGCAGATGATGAGGATGGTATATTAATTCCGCGTTGGGTAAATGAAGGTGTTATAATTAAAAACAGGAATGAAAATGGCAGCTCACGTTACGATTTTCAGTATAAAAATAAAAGAGGCTATAAAACCACCATTGAAGGCTTGTCGCATAAGTTTAATCCAGAGTTTTGGAATTATGCTAAATTGTTTTCAAGTACGCTTCGTCATGGTATGCCAATCGATAAAATTGTGGACTTAATTAATAGTCTTCAGTTGGATAGTGAATCAATTAATACCTGGAAAAATGGAGTTGTTCGTGCTTTAAAACGATATGTGGAAGACGGAACGCAAGTAAAAGGGCAAGTGTGTACCAATTGTAATTCTGAAAACTTAATCTATCAGGAAGGCTGTTTAACATGTAAAGATTGTGGATCTTCTAAATGTGGATAAATAGAAGTATTATAGTGTAATGTTAAGACGTTGAGATAACTTTGAAAGTTTAGTTTTTATTTAAAGTGTTATTCTTAATTGTATAGGTATAATCAGTATGCAAACCTTCAGGAATATTATTATCTATAATAATAAGAGTTTTGGTGTCTGTTAATGAATTTAATATACTTATTAAATGTGCCACAGTTTTAAGGTTCAAATCTTTGAATGGTTGATTGATAATTAACCACGATTTATTTGTTAAAAGTGCTCTGCAATATAGCAGTATCTTTTTTTGTCCTTTAGTAAGTATGTTTCCTAAATCGCCAATAGCGTCGTGTAATTCTAGTCTGTTATTTTCGTCTTCAAATTGCTGAAGATCTTTTAAAAGATTAGATGCTTTGTGTTCTCTTTTTGGATTTCGACTATAAACAATGGCTTCATATACTGTTCTTCCAAATAATGGGAATGTATCTGAAATTACTGCAATATTCTTTCTAATGGTTTTCTCGGCGAGTTCATTGTAATTGTATTTTCCATAGTTAATTTTTCCTGCTGTTGGCTGGTAAATTTTAAGTAGAAGGTTTACTAAAGTGTTTTTTCCAGAACCAGATCCACCAGTTATAAGAGTCATGCTTTTTGGTAAAATAGAAAAATTCAATTTGTTAAAAACCATGTTTTCTGAATTTGGATATTTAAAACAAACATCATCAAAGTGTATTTTTTCTATGGATAGATTAATTTCTTCAAAAGAGAGATTGTTTTCTGCCTCCAAAGAAAAGATGTTGAGTAATTTTTCAAACGAGATGTCTCCAAGTTTCCAAACAATACTTACACGTAACGTACGTCTTAAAATAGGAAGAAAAGATATGATTAATAGTATTAAAATCAGTAATGCAGATTCATTAAAAAGATGATCTTTACTGGTTTTTAAATAAAATACATACCACATTAATAAGGCTAACATTAAGTAGGTTAACATTGGAATAATAGACTGTATAAGACTTACTGTACGCTGATATTTTTTACCTACGGCATATAATTTATCAGAACGTTTGTTATATCTTTTTTCTTCTGGTGTATATTTATTAAATACTTTTATCGATATCATTGCTCTTAACCGCGTATTTATAAAGGTTAACATTGCTGCGCGTTGGTCTCTTCGATTAACAGATATTGAGTACAAAATGTTATTTACAAAAAATAATATAATTATTGAGAAACCAATTGAAATTGCTGCAATAGATCCAAGATTAATATCTATATATGCAATAGTAATAAGTAGAAACACTATTAAAAAAAGATCTTGTAAAAATCGAAATATTCCTCTGGTAACATAATTTTGAATACTTTTTAAATCGCCACTATACCTAAGCAAATATTTACCAATTCCCTTTTGGTCATAAACCGAAGTACTTATTTGAAGTTGATGCTCAAAAAGTTGTTCTCTAAGGGTTTTGGCAAATTTTTCTCCAATAATTAAAATGTAATACTTATTTATATATTCGAAAATAAAACGACCAAAAACAAGGGAAATAAAAAATAAAAGAAACGTTGTAAAGCTTTCAGCATTAATAAAAGGCAAAGCATCCAACAACTTTAATCGATGTGAAGAAAACCCAAAATTAAATTCATAAAAACGTCCCAGACTAATTGGTATTAACAAAGTTAAGATGTTATAGCATAACCCACTTAAAAATGTAATAGAAACAAGTAGTCTGTTACGTTTTATAAAATTAAATATTAACTGCCATTTTGTTTTCAAACTTCGAATAGTTTAGTTTAGTTTCTAAAGTATTAATTATTTCTTTAGACATCAAATCTTTACCAGTTAAAACCGTATAGTTAGATTGTTGCTCTACTTCTTGTACTAACAAAGGGCTTGTAGTAAAAAGACCAGACACACCAATTACAGTGCACTCTAATTTTGTAAGTAAGTCGGATCCAGAAATCGCACTCATACTATCTGCCGATGAGAACAAAGCTCCTGAAATATTTCTCATAAAATTTTTATTATGAATTAATGCAGAAGTTTCCCTTTGTAAAAGGCCATCGGCAATTTCAACTATAATATAATCAGGATTATGAGGCATTACTTGCTCTATTAATCTGTTGTATAAATTTAAAAGTTCAAGTGTAGAACACATATAAGTTGAAGGGAAACCAAAATCAGAAAAATCAATAGATATTTTTGCCCCATAATCACGCACCATGCTTTTGTCTTTGGTAAAAACAGTTCCTGTTAGTTTAATATAAGCTATTTTTTTGCCAGCTAATTTAAGCCCTCTAGCCATAAATGCTGCAGTTGTAGTTTTACCACTATCCATACTTGTTCCCAATGATAATATTACTTTTGGATCTCTTACATTAGTAATAGAATTTGATGATAAAACGGGTTTATTATTTAGATATTTAGTATTAACAACATGCCCACTTTCATCAACAATGTAGCCAACCAAACTTAATGTTGTAGGGCCAATATTTTCAAATTTGTCATGTATACTTCTTAATACGCCAATAGCTCCACCTTGACCTAATATATGGTATGTTGAATGATAGGACTTAGGCACATAACCTTCCATTTGGCCTGTGGCATATCGATTTCCAAAAGGAGCCATAATTAAATCGCCAGATAATATAAACTTGTTGTTACCACCTACAGATTGGATACGAGTGTGCTTTCCGATTTCTTTAACTCTAAATATGGCAACATCTCCAGCTTTAGGAATATAGGTTTTTTTTATTTGCTTGTTTATTATTGTGCTATTTACATTTTTACAAATGATAGCCTTTTTTATCTTATTCGAATTAATTTTGTGAAGTTTCATAATTATGTAGATTTTTAATAAAATTATTTTAGTGTAAATGATAGACTTGTTCCAATAACTGTATAGTCATTGTCTGGTAATTGTTCGGTTTTGATTTCATTTTGAAATAGATAGTAAATCGAAGCTCTCATCGAAGAGTCTTTAATAGGTTTAAAACTTAATCCAGCTTTTATACGATATCTTTTAATTCCGTCTGAAATAATCCCTCCTTGATAATAGAAGAATTGACCATCAATATATGGAGATAGACTCGATCTTTTCACATTGTAACCAAGTCTTGTTGAGTACAGACTTCTGGTTTTATATTTATCAAGATCAGGAAAAAAATATTGAAACTCAATTTTATGTCTTAAAGATAATCGATGAACCAAATCGTGTTTATAAGAAAAATTTCCATAAATACGATCAACTACTAATGTATTAAACCAACCAGAAGATGCACCTTGTGCTCTTAATGAATTAGAGTCGTTAAAAAGACCTCTAACATAGCCACCTTCAACATAAGTTCTTCGTTTAATTTTATATGATAAAGATAGTTTTGTTTGAGAAAAACTGTAATTGCCTAGAGAAACATTAAAAGCAAAAAGCTGACTCAATTTTGCTTTAACATTTTCATTTATTTCATAAGATAAATTCGCACCTGTCCATGCTTTTAAATTATTGGTTAAATCTTGAGAACTTATAGTAAAACTAGTAAAGAATAAGAGAGGGATAAGTGTTTTTTTAATTATTGGGCGAAAATGCATAATTGTAATTGTTTTTGATTTTTATATATATAACAATTTAAGAGGTAAAACTCCTGCTGCAATTTTAGAATAATATACTATTAAGAAGTAATTTCTTTGAATCATTGAGAAAAGCAATCAAATAATATTTTTAAAGAAAGATTTTTGAGGAGCTATTTATATATTTAAATAGAACAATATCAAACTCTATTTTCATATAAATTCTTTTATAACTACAATAAAGACAACAGTTAATAAAATATCAACTAAAAACAGAATAGAAAATAATTTGAATGTAGAAATGCCCAAATTTTTACAAAATATTAATTTTCGTTTCGCATTAGTTTCATTTACCAAATACCAAACAAAAATTGTTAGCAATAATTTAGTGACTATTGCTGTAAAAACAAAAGGATAAACAATTGCAATAGCAATGTTTATTATAAACGACCAGATTACAAATGGTCTGTAAAATGCAAGTATCGATAGTAATTGCTGCATGATACAATCATAAACGATTCAAAAGAATAAATATTTTTAACAATAGTATTGAAAGGCTTATACTATTGACAATTCATAAATTATCGTATTTTTGTTTCACAATTTATAAAGGTAAATGTTAGATAGAATACGAATAGTAAGACAACGATTTGATGAGGTTAGCGATTTAATAATTCAGCCAGATATTATTACAGATCAAAAACGTTATGTTCAATTAAATAAGGAATATAAAGACTTAAGAAAGTTGTTGGATATTGGAGAAGAATACGAAACCCTTGTTGGTAATATTACTGAAGCTGAAGAAATTATAGCAGATGGAAGCGATGCAGAAATGGTAGAAATGGCTAAAATTGAATATGAAGAAGCCAAGGCAAAACTTCCAGTGCTAGAAGAAAAGATTAAATTTTTGTTGATACCGAAAGATCCTGAAGATTCTAAAAATGCAATAGTTGAACTTCGTGCGGGAACTGGAGGAGACGAAGCTAGTATTTTTGCAGGAGATTTATTTAGAATGTACACTAAATATTGCGAAGGCAGAGGATGGAAAGTAGATACAGTAGATTTTAGCGAAGGAACAAATGGTGGATTTAAAGAAATACAATTTGAAGTTTCTGGCGATGATGTTTATGGAACTTTGAAGTTTGAAGCTGGCGTACATCGTGTGCAACGTGTGCCGCAAACCGAAACACAAGGTCGTGTTCATACAAGTGCAGCAACAGTTATGGTTTTTCCTGAGGCAGAAGAATTTGATATAGAAATTAATCCAAAAGATGTTCGTATAGATTATTTCTGTTCATCAGGTCCAGGAGGACAAAGTGTAAATACAACATATTCTGCTGTGCGTTTAACACATATTCCAACTGGGTTGGTTGCTCAATGTCAAGACCAGAAAAGTCAGCATAAAAATAAAGATAAAGCATTTAGAGTATTACGCTCTCGATTATACGATTTAGAGTTGGCAAAAAAACAAGCCGAAGATGCAGCAAAGCGAGGTTCTATGGTTAGCTCTGGAGATAGAAGTGCCAAAATTAGAACCTACAACTATTCGCAAGGTCGTGTAACCGACCATAGAATTGGATTGACTTTATACGATTTACAGAATATTATTAATGGAGATATTCAAAAAATAATTGACGAATTAATGTTGGCTGAAAATACAGAGAAGTTAAAAGCTAATAGCGATGTAATTTAATTTGTCATTCCTGCGGAGGCAAGAATCTATAAAAAGTATTAGTGAATTCGTGGCAAGATAATAATAATGACTCAAAACCAATTAGTAGAACAAATCCACAAAAAAAAATCCTTCCTCTGTATAGGATTAGATGTCGATTTAGATAAAATCCCACAACATCTACTACAAGAAGACGATCCTATTTTAGCATTTAATAAAGCTATAATTGATGCAACCCATCACTTGTGTGTAGCTTATAAACCTAATATAGCGTTTTATGAAGCTTATGGTTTAAAAGGTTGGCAAGCCTTAGAAAAAACAATACAATATCTAAATAATAATCATCCAGATATTTTTACAATTGCTGATGCAAAACGAGGCGATATTGGTAATACAAGTAGTCGATATGCTAAAGCTTTTTTCGAGGATTTGGACTTCGACAGTATAACTGTTGCGCCTTATATGGGAAAAGATTCTGTGGAACCCTTTTTAAGTTTTGAAGGAAAACACACAATTCTTTTAGCATTAACTTCTAATGAAGGCGCTTCGGATTTTCAGACTAAACCTGTTGAAGGAAAGGAATTCTATAAACAAATTATTGAAACTTCAAAAACTTGGCAAAACTCTGAAAATCTAATGTATGTTGTTGGAGCAACTAAAGCAGAGCATTTATCAGAAATTCGTCAGATTATACCAAACAGTTTTTTATTAATTCCTGGAGTTGGAGCACAAGGAGGTAGCTTACAAGATGTTTGTAAATATGGTCTAAATGATAACGTTGGATTGTTAATAAACTCTTCTCGCGGAATTATTTATGCTTCAAATGGAGTAGATTTTGCTGAAGCTGCAACTAAAAAAGCTAAAGAATTGCAGCTAAAAATGTCAGAAATTATAAATAATCAGATAAACTAAATTATTTAGATAGTTGTTTTCCCGAAGAAAGTGTCTTTTCAGTCTCAGATATAAAAGAATTTTTTTCTGATTCTTTCGATAATAATCCTTTTTTTAAGTTAGGTTTAATAGTACCTACTCTACAATAATGTGAATTCATACAAGCTTTTTATATAAGTACGAGAGTTTGTACCAACTTGGATGTAAGAAAAGGTGTTTTTTATTAAATTTTTATGAAATTATTTGAAGATTCCCTACTTAAATACTTTAAACGATTTAATTCTTCTAAAAGTTTTAAAGCATTATACTCCAAAATATCACTTAAAGCAGAGTCTGTTTGTCTAAAATTATAAGCATCTTCAATAAGCTGTTTGTACTGTTTTTGCAGTTTATTTTGATTTTCCTTTATTTTAGAAGATTTACTCATAGTAATCATAAAAAATACGCTATTAAATATAGTAAAATATTATGTAACAGCAAGTTGAATTTTGAAATTGTTAATAAAAAACAGAGAAATTCTCAAATTACAATCCTACAGATTAGATTTTTTTTTAATGTTATGTTAATACCACTAATAGATTTACTTTGATTGAATATATTTAATAACTAAATAAAATTAATAATTATGAATAAATTAGTTACTCTAACCTTACTTTGTTTTATGACAATATCATTAAATGCCCAAACCAGTAAATGTAATTGTTGTACAGAAAATCATAAAGCTTTTGATTTTTGGATTGGTAGTTGGACAGTTACTAAACCTGATGGAGGTTTGGCGGGTAAAAATGTAATTGATAAAATTCAGGATAATTGTATTCTTCGAGAAAACTGGACAAGTGCAAAAGGTACTTTTAAAGGAACAAGTAATAATTTTTATAATTCTAAAACTAAACAGTGGGAACAAATTTGGATTGATAATCAAGGAGGTAGCTTACATTTAAAAGGGAAACGAATTGGTAATCAAATGATTTTGAAAACCGATGAAGAACTAAATAAAAAAGGAGAGTCGTTTTACCATCGCGTAACTTGGACACTTAATGAAGATGGTTATGTTCGTCAATATTGGGAAACTATTACAAATGATAAAGACGTAACGATTGCTTTTGATGGTTTGTATAAAAAGGATTAATAATGTTTATTTATTAAATCTTCTGTTTCTTTTAATGATTTAAACACATCAAATCTTTTACCTTGTGTCCGTAATGCACCAAGTACATTAGCATATTGAGCCGCTTTTATATGATTGTTATGAACTGTAAAACCATATGCTAACCCACCTGCAAATGAATCACCACACCCAGTAGTATCAATAACGTTAGTAACGGGAATTGAAGATACAAACTCCTTCTTAATGGTTTTATCTTTATTTGAATAAACAATGCATCCTCTTGAGTCGAGTGTAACATATAATGTTTTTACACCTTGATCTAAAATATATGTTGCAAAATCATCCAGATGTTCTGTGTGGTTTTCGTTATAAAAATCTTCACCTTCATAATTCTTGTCAAACCAACAACAAATAGATTCTTCTAAATTCATTTTTAAAATATCTATATAAGGTAACCACTGTTCTTTTTCTTTCCAATAACGGCGAAGTCGTTTTCCATTGTTATTTACAAAAGTTGTTGGGCCATGAGCGTCAAAAATGATATTAGCTTTGCTATTAGATTTAATAAACTTGAGAGTTTCTATTTGTATTTCAAAATTTGTGATAGGAACAAATACAAAACAATTAACATCTAAAAAAGGAGAAATATCTTCTGGAGCTATTGGACTCATATTTGCAATTTGTTTTTCGAGTCTGTTATTTTGATCTATAAACTTCAATTCTATGATTGTGCCTTGATCTTTTTGGTTATATAAACCATTCAAATTAATATTAGTATAATCCTTAAAAATAGACTTTATAGCATCAGTATCTTTTTTATTTATATGAGCTATTGGTATAACTTCTCCTATACCTTCAAGTAAATTAGCCAAAGCTATAGTAGGATGAGTCACACAACCAAACTTTTTTATAACCTCGTTTTTATGTGTTATAATGGTATCAGATGGTATTGGACCAACAACCGCTATTTTATAGTAATTATTCATTTAATCTAACATTCAACGTTCTTTCATAAATTTGTAGTTCTAGATGAGAGTTTAATTCTAAGTTCTTTTTCTTCAATTGTAATCAAAGTATAAACTCCTTTTAATGCTTCGTTTGTAAAATAATCCTTAAATTAAAAATAAGGAATAGTATTAAAAATTTACGCTGCATAATTTGAGGTTTTATATCTTTAACAAATATATGTTATTATGAACCATGCTCAAATTTCAGTTGTATTATTAAGTATTCTTCTTTTCTTTAGTTGTAATTCTGAACTGAAAAGAGATAAAATTGAACCGAATAAAAGCCCCAATCAATATATTACTGTATTAGGTATTGCTCAAGATGCTGGTTTTCCACATATAGATTGTGATAAGGATTGTTGTAAAGCGTTCTATGATGGTTCTGAAAATAAAAAATTAGTATCATCTTTAGGGTTAGTCGATTTGTTAAACAAAAAGAAATGGTTGTTTGATGCTACTCCAGATATTACGCAACAAGTTCAGGATTTAAAAACAAACCATTTGGACAACGGAAAAGTAATAGATGGTATTTTCCTAACACATACACATATTGGTCATTACTCAGGATTAATGTATTTAGGTTTTGAGGCTTTAGGAGGAAATAATATTCCTACTTATGCTATGCCAAGAATGAAAACCTATCTTGAAAATAATGGACCATGGAGTCAGTTGTTAACTTTTAATAATATTGAATTGAGAGGACTTCAAAATGACTCTACAATTAATTTAAACAACCAATTGAGAGTGACACCCATTTTAGTACCTCATCGTGATGAATTTTCTGAAACGGTTGGTTATAAAATTGAAGGCAATAATAAATCGGCTTTATTTATTCCAGATATTGATAAATGGCATGTTTGGAAAAAAGATATTATTGAAGAAGTAAAAAAAGTAGATTATGCATTTTTAGATGCTTCATTTTTTAGAGATGGTGAAATAGACAGAGATATGAGTAAAATACCACATCCTTTTACAACAGAGACCACTAGTTTATTTGAAAATGAAGAAGTTGAAACAAAAAATAAAATCTATTTTATACATTTTAATCATAGTAATCCTACGCTTAAAGATTCTCATCCTTTAAAAGATAGTATTCAAAATTTAGGATTTCATTTTGCAAAAGAAGGCGATATTTTCGCATTGTAAATAATTATATAATTCTAAAAGAGGTTTAATTTTTTTGAATATTCCGTAAATTGCAACCCTTAAAACAAGCCTAATTAATAAGATTTCCACTTTCGTGGAAAATACTATGAAACAAATTGCACCATATAAACCAAAATATAAAGTTCGTATAGTAACTGCAGCATCATTATTTGATGGTCATGATGCAGCAATAAATATTATGCGTCGTATCATTCAATCAACTGGAGTTGAAGTTATTCATTTGGGTCATGACCGAAGCGTTGAAGAAGTTGTAAACACAGCAATTCAGGAAGATGTAAATGCAATTGCACTAACATCTTATCAAGGTGGACATAACGAGTATTTTAAATATATGTATGACTTGCTTAAGAAGAAAGGAGCAGGGCATATCAAAATATTTGGAGGTGGTGGAGGCGTTATTCTTCCTGAAGAGATTAAAGACTTGATGGATTACGGAATTACGCGTATTTATTCGCCAGACGATGGTCGTAAAATGGGTTTGCAAGGCATGATAAACGATTTGGTGCAACAAAGTGATTTTGAAAACCCATCTTTAATACTTCCTAAAGGAAAGAACATAAACGATAGCCTTAAAAATAAAGATGTAAATACAATAGCAAGGCTAATTTCGTTTGCAGAAAATAAATATGATGAATTTCGTAAATTATTTTCCCCTTTAAAAAAAATAAAAAAAGAGACTTCTGTGCTTGGAATTACTGGAACAGGAGGTGCAGGAAAATCATCTTTAGTTGACGAATTGGTAAGACGGTTTTTAATAGATTTTCCCAAGAAAACGGTTGGGATTGTATCTGTAGATCCGTCCAAACGAAAAACAGGAGGCGCATTGCTTGGAGACAGAATCAGGATGAATGCCATTAATTCACCAAGAGTGTATATGCGCAGTTTGGCAACACGACAATCTAATTTAGCTTTATCAAAATACGTTAGTGAAGCCATAGAGGTTTTAAAAGCTGCTGAATACGATTTAATTATTTTAGAAACTTCAGGAATTGGACAATCTGATACCGAAATCATAGAGCATAGTGATGTGTCTTTGTATGTAATGACTCCAGAGTTTGGTGCAGCTATACAACTGGAAAAGATTGATATGTTAGATTTTGCCGATTTAGTAGCCATTAATAAATTCGATAAAAGAGGAGCTTTAGATGCTTTGCGTGATGTAAAAAAACAATACATGCGCAATAATAATCTTTGGGAAATACCTCAAGATGAGTTACCAGTTTTTGGAACGATTGCTTCTCAATTTAACGACCCAGGAATGAATACGCTTTACAAAGCGATTATGGATAAATTGGTTGAAAAAACAGAAGCAGATTTAAATTCTACTTTCAAAATCTCTGATGAAATGAGCGAGAAGATTTTTATCATTCCACCAGCGAGAACACGCTATTTATCTGAAATTTCTAAAAATAATCGTGCTTATGATAAAAAAGGCAACGAGCAAGTTGAGGTTGCACAAAAACTCTACGGAATTTATAAAACTATTTGCTCTGTTGCTAATGTCACGTCGAGCGCAGTCGAGATGTCTTTTATTGGAAAACAAGGACTTAATAACGATGTGATCCTGAAACAAGTTCAGGATGACAGTAAGGACTTTATAAGACTCCTTATTGCAGAATTCAACCGCGTAAAACTTAACCTTAATCCTTACAATTGGGAAGTGATAACAGGTTGGAGTGAAAAAGTAAACAGATATAAAAACCCAATCTATTCTTTTAAAGTTCGTAATAAAAAAATTGAAATAGAAACACACACAGAGTCTTTATCTCATTCTCAAATTCCAAAAGTAGCTTTACCAAAGTATCAGGCTTGGGGAGATATTCTAAAATGGTGTTTACAAGAAAATGTGTCTGGCGAATTTCCTTATACTTCAGGACTGTATCCTTTTAAACGTCAAGGTGAAGATCCTGCGCGAATGTTTGCAGGTGAAGGTGGACCAGAACGAACTAACAGACGCTTTCATTATGTGAGTATGGGATTACCTGCAAAACGATTATCTACGGCTTTTGATAGTGTAACCTTGTATGGAAACGATCCTGATTCTCGTCCAGATATCTACGGAAAAATTGGGAATGCAGGAGTTTCTATTTGTTGTTTAGACGATATTAAAAAACTGTATTCAGGATTTAATTTAGCTAATGAAATGACATCTGTAAGTATGACTATTAATGGTCCAGCACCAATGATGCTAGGATTTTTTATGAATGCTGCAATCGATCAACAATGTGAATTATATATAACAGAAAACGAATTAGAAAAAGAAGTAGAAACGAAAATTTCAAAATTATATAAAGGGAAAAAACGTCCAAAATATAATGGTAATTTACCTGAAGGTAATAATGGTTTAGGTTTAATGTTGCTTGGTGTTACTGGAAATCAGATTTTGTCAAATGATGTTTATCAAAATATTAAAACAAAAACTATATCACAAGTTAGAGGAACAGTTCAAGCAGATATTTTAAAAGAAGACCAGGCACAAAACACATGCATTTTTTCTACAGAGTTTGCGTTGCGATTAATGGGAGACGTACAAGAGTATTTTATCGATAATAAGGTTCGTAATTTTTATTCGGTATCTATTTCAGGTTATCATATTGCCGAAGCTGGAGCCAATCCAATTTCGCAATTGGCATTTACCTTATCTAATGGTTTTACTTATGTCGAGTACTATCTTTCAAGAGGTATGGACATCAATAAGTTTGGCCCAAATTTATCATTCTTCTTCTCCAATGGTATCGATCCTGAATATGCAGTTATTGGTCGTGTAGCTCGTAAGATTTGGGCAAAAGCCATGAAACATAAGTATGGAGCCAATCCAAGAGCACAAATGCTTAAATATCACATTCAAACCTCTGGTCGTAGTTTGCATGCTCAAGAAATAGATTTTAATGATATTCGTACAACACTTCAAGCCTTATATGCCATTTACGATAATTGTAATTCATTACACACTAATGCTTACGATGAAGCGATTACTACACCAACCGAAGAGTCTGTACGTCGTGCAATGGCAATTCAGTTGATTATCAATAAAGAGCTAGGTTTGGCGAAAAACGAAAATCCAATTCAAGGCTCTTTTATTATAGAAGAACTTACCGATTTGGTTGAAGAAGCTGTACTAATTGAGTTCGACAGAATTACAGAAAGAGGTGGTGTTTTAGGAGCAATGGAAACCATGTATCAACGAAGCAAGATACAAGAAGAAAGTTTGTATTATGAAACCTTGAAACACAATGGCGATTTCCCAATTATTGGGGTAAATACTTTTTTGAGTTCTAAAGGGTCTCCAACGATTTTACCAATAGAAGTGATTCGTGCTACCGAAGACGAAAAACAATTCCAAATTAACACTTTAAAGAATCTTCTTAAAGCAAACGATACTGAAACTTTGCTAAAAGACCTACAACACAAAGCAATTCATAACAAAAATATTTTTGAAGCTTTAATGGAAGTGTGTAAACAATGTTCGTTAGGTCAAATTACTAATGCCTTGTTTGAAGTAGGAGGACAGTATCGCAGAAACATGTAAGTAAGTCGTCAATTTTTTCAAATAAAATGTAGAAAAAATTGTGCAGACTGCTTATCCCAAATCGCATTGTGAATATCGCTCATTCCGAGCCTTTCGAATACGATCAAGACAAGCTTCGCCGATGAATCTTAAATAATAAAACTAAATTTATTTATAGGTTAAAAAACAGGCAAATTATTTTTTAAAGACGACAAATAGTTGTATATTTGTGACAAATGTCATGATTATGAAAACTTACTCTCAAGAAAATATCATAAAAAATATAGTAAACGAGCCAGAGTTATTTTATGGCTTAAATAACAAATACGATCGTATTATAAGCATACTTGGAGGTAGTGTTGCTATTGGGCAGCCTATACATAACGATATAGATCTTATAGAAATAACGCGTAAGGGTTTGCCTAAATCGGTTGTTCAAACTATAAGTAATATCCTATCTATATCTATGGAAAAAATGAGCCAGTTAATTCATGTATCTTATAGAACTATTCAGCGTAAAAGCGATAAAGATTTGCTTAATGTTTATAGTACAGAGCAAATACTAGAAATTGCCGAAGTTATCTCTCGAGGTATCGATGTATTAGGTTCAATAAAAGCTTTTACAGCTTGGTTACATACAAAGCTACGAGTGTTAAATTATAAAACGCCTCTTGATTTTCTGGACACAACTTTTGGAGCCAGACTTATTAAAGATATTTTAGGAAGAATAGAACATGGGGTTTATTAAATTTATGTAACTGTGAAGATTTATAGACTTGCCAAAACGACTTACATAAATGATTTAAGTGGAGAAGGTTCAAGTATGTATTCAGGAAGGTGGAATAGGCAAGGTGATGCACTTTTGTATTTTTCTGAACATTTATCACTTTGTGTACTAGAGCTTTTAACACGCATAAATTATGAGTTTTTGGCAACCGATTATTCGTTTATTGAAGCTGAAGTTCCTTCGTCGTTAATTTTAGCTTTAAAAAATCCAGAAAGTATATCAGAAAAATGGAGATCTTATCCACCCATTTCTGATACTAAAGATTATGGTTCGTATTGGATTGAAAACAACAAAACTTTGTGCTTGGCTGTTCCTTCTGCAGTATTGCCCGATGAAAATAACATTCTGGTAAACCCAAACCATCCTCGTTTTTCTGAATTGAAAATTATAAAAAAAAGTGTTTTAGATATTGATTCTAGAGTATTATAATCTTAAAACAAAAAAGTCCTACCGAAGCAGGACTAAAGATTTTCATCTACGGCATATAGCCTTATTGTGATAAGATTAAAGATTAGAATAAAATTTTGTAAATTGTTGCAAACTAACTTAATAATATTTTAGATATGAAAATTTTAAAATTTATGATAGTTATTACCATATTAATGACTGTCTTCGCCTCTTGCAAATCTGAAAAAAAAGAGAAACTTACTAAAGAACTAACAGAAAATATAATTATAGTCATCGCTAGAGATTTTACCTTTACTGTAGATTCTGTAATCCCATCTGGATGGTCCACTTTCCGAATGAAAAATACAGGTATTATGGAACATTTTTTCTTTTTGACCAAGTTACCTGATACTATAACTTTTGATGATTATGTAAATGAAGTTAGTGCTGCTTTTGGAAAGACTTGGAATGCGTATAAAGATGGCGAAGTAGATAAAGCAGGAGCCTATGGTATTTTAGGAGCTAATCTTCCAGCATGGTATGCCAACCCTAAATTAATGGGAGGAATTGGTATGATTTCTGGAGGAGAAACCGGAATTACCACAATGAAATTACCACCAGGGAATTATGTTATGGAGTGCTATGTTAAAGCATCAAACGGACAGTTTCATTCAGAATTAGGAATGATAAACCCAATTAGAGTGTCAAATGTAGCTACGCAAATGACTCCTCCTGAAACCAATGTTGAGGTAATATTGACGAATGAATCTATAGAAGTTAAAGGCAATATTGTAGCAGGAGAAAATGTAATTGCAGTTCATTTTAATGAGCATCCAGAAGTTGGTTTAGGAAATGATATTCATTTAATAAAGGTTGATGAAAACACAAACATGGATGATGTTACTTTCTGGATGGATTGGTTAAATATTGGCGGATTAACCTCACCAGGACCTGCTGTATTTTTGGGTGGAGCTAATGAAATGCCAGTTGGTTATACAGCCTATTTAAATTGTAATTTAGAGCCTGGAGATTATGCTTTTGTAGCAGAAACTCCTATTGGAAGATTCGAAAAATTTACAGTAAAATAGTTTACTCAATTTGCATCTTTTTCATGTATTTTTAGTCTTATAGGTATAACTTAAAATTTATATTATGAAGAATACAGCATGTAGTTGTACTTGCACAGGATGTGCAGATGGAAAATGCCAAAACTGTACTTGTGAAAATTGTACGTGTAGTGGTTGTAATTGTTAGCTAAAAATTTGGACCAATTAAGTGTAAGCTATAAGTCATAAAAAGATTTTTGCTTACACTTAAAATTATATGCATTAATGACTACACAACATATTTGGGAAACCTATCATCAAGATGTAAAGCAATTTATTGTGTCTAAAGTAAAAGATGAAGACGTAGCAAATGATTTGTTACAAGAAACCTTTATAAAAATTCATACTAAAAAAGAAACCTTACAACATCAAGAAAAACTCAAGTCTTGGATATTCACTATTGCACGAAATACAGTTTTAGACTACTTTAAACAAATCACCAATACACGCGAGTTTTTTGATGCTGATAGTATTGTAGAAGAGGGTAAAATGCAGCATAACGAAACCGATTGCTTGCATGGTATCATAGGGCACTTACCAAAAAAATATAGAAACCCTTTATTTCTCTCCGATATAAAAGGGATGAAACAGGCAGATATTGCAAAACAACTTAAATTACAACTATCCACTACAAAATCTCGCATTCAACGAGCCAGAAAAAAAATTGCACAAGGCTATATGGAATGTTGCGATTTAAAATTAAACCAAAAAGGATTTTTGGTTGGTGAAATTAAAGATAAAGAAGATTGTAAATTGTGTAGCTAACATTTTATAATGTTAACATCCAATGACGCTGTAATTTTCTAAATTTTTTGAGCTCTTGTCGTAAAATAGGCAAAAATTCTTTGCCATTACTATTACTTTTTTCCAAACGTTTACAGTTTTTATCTAATAAGGTTGTTAGTCGGTTAACCGTTGCAACGTGTTGGTGTTTTTTATCGGAAAATTGTTCAACTTCTGCCTTTATAATTTCTGGAACTATTGACTCAGATTGCATAACAATATCTCCAGAAAAATAAATGTGTTTATCTTCTGTGCCATCAACCTTTAAAGGTGCTAAATCGTAGTTTAAATAGCTTGATATTCGTCGTGAAAGCGAAAAAATTTCCAGTGCCTTTTTATAAATAGGCAAATCTAACAAATAAGGTGGAGCAGTATATAACATTTTTTTTCTAGCAATTATGCAAATTTACATCGTAAATGATGTTTATGTGTTTAATATTTAAGGCTAAATTGTTAATTATATTAAAAAAATAGTATTTTTAGAGATAATTACTTTAATAATGAAAATAGATGACATTAATTGGAAAATACTAGATTGTTTACAACGTAATTCAAGGCAGTCTAACACAAAAATTTCTAAACGTGTTGGGATCTCTTCTCCTGCTGTTGCAGAACGCATTCGTAAAATGGAGGATGCAGGAATTATAGATGGTTATTATTCAAAACTTTCTTATTTTGAAACTGGACATCAATTAAAAGCCATAATTACATTACGTGCTTTTATGGGACGATTAAAACCTTTTTTAACGAAAGTGAAAACTTTTACAGAAGTTATAAATTGCTATAGAATTACTGGCAACGAAAACATAGTTATGGAAGTTGTTTTAAAAGACCAAAAACATTTGGAAAACTTTATAGATCAATTAATCACTTACGGAGAAACAAGGACACAAATTGTGCTGTCCAATGTAATTGAAAATAATCCTATTATAGACAGCTTTAATCTTTAATTCCAGGTTGTTTTAATTTCCAATTGGTTTTTGCTTTTTCTGCATCAACCATTGCTTTTACATCTGCCAACAAACGTTTAGCATCGTAAATAACACCATCTTTTATGGTGTATTTTACGCCACCAACACGAACTACTTCATTATCATCAGTGAGTTTTATTGCTCCTGTTCCGTAAAGTGCTTTTAAGTTAACTAAAGGATTTTCTTCAACAATAACAAAATCGGCTAGTTTTCCTATTCGAACAGATCCTATTTTATCATCCCAACCTAAAGCTTGAGCTCCATTTAATGTCGCTGCACGAATGACTTCTAAAGGATGAAATCCAGCTTCACGCAATAATTCAAGCTCTCTTATATAAGCAAATCCATAAAGCTGATAAATAAATCCAGAGTCGGAACCAGTTGTTACACGTCCGCCTCTGTTTTTATATTCGTTTATAAAAGTCATCCAGAGCTTAAAGTTATTTTTCCATTCAATTTCTTGTTCAGTTCCCCAATAATGCCAATACGAGCCATGAGATATTTTACTTGGTTCATAAAATTTCCAAAGTGAAGGTAAGGTGTAATCTTCATGCCATTCGGCACGACGAGCACGTTGTAAATCACGACTGGCTTCGTATATATTAAAAGTTGGGTCGAGAGTAAAATCCAGTTCTAATAATTCGTTCATAACATTATTCCAATGGTCAGAATATGGTTTAGCTGCTTGTTTCCATAATTTTCCAGCTTCTTCAAAACGATGTTGTTCATTTTGGTAATTGTAATCTAAAGGATAATTTTGAACTGTTCTATCTTCAAATAAAGCTTCGGGTAAGCCATACCAATGTTCCATAGTTGTTAGTCCAGCTCTGGCCGAATGCAATACATTCCAACGAGCTACACTTAATTGTGCATGATGACAAGCAGAACCCAAACCTAATTTTTTATTTTCGTCTAAAGCAGCAGTCATTATTTCTGGTTCTGCACCAAAAAATTTAATGCCATCTGCACCTTTTTTGGCATTTGCTCTAACCCATTCACGAGCCATTTCAGGAGTGCTAATTGGCTCCTTACTACCTTGACCAAAACCTGTATAACCAAAAATTCGAGGTGCTACAATTTTATGAGCATTACTTTTACGTTTTAAGTCATTGGTATAATCGATTCCTCTACCACTTGGTTCTCTTACTGTGGTTATACCATGAGCCATCCAAAGTTTAAACACATATTCTGAATTTGCACCTTGTGCATTTCCACCAATATGACCATGCATATCAATAAATCCGGGTAGTAGATACATACCATTAGCATCCAGTTCATGTCCACCTTCTTTTAACTTTGGTCGTTTAACTTCATTAATTGAAATTCCGGGATACCCAACAATTTGTAGTTTAACAATTTTGTTGTTTTCTACAACAATATCCATTGGTCCACGAGGAGGCGAACCATCACCATTTATTAAGGTAACACCTCTAATTATAAGTTGAGAAAATGGTCCATCTCCAAGATACGTGTTTTGTGAAAAACTTTGGAAACAAAAAATAAATGCAAACAGAACGGTTAGTTTTTTTATCATAATATTATTTTGATGTTAGTCTCTTTTTTTAGGAACTGATATGTGATTTCCTAAAAATAAAGCATTTAAGAATAAGCGGTTTGTGCCATACCAAGACCCTCTAAAGTTTGGGTTATCTGCGAACATAATAACACGTCCTTTTCCTAAAGGGCTTACAATTAAAGAAGCTGAAGGTTTTAAAAATATATTGAGGTTGTCGTTAGAAATATAACCATCAATATGAGGATCTTTGGCATATTTTGCCACAGTTGAATACTCATTTTTGCTAGGTGCTAAAAACACGGTATTGTTTTTATAAACTGGAAGTGATGCCGAACGATATCCAAAACCCAGAGGATGAGTGAGATCTAAATCTACTTTTAAAATAGCACCTCCAAGACGCTCTCGACCAATATGCTCTGGAGCATCTACATAAGGAAACCGTTTAACGGTTTTTGTTTTACTACTATCTTTCTCTTTAGGTTTTTTAGTAAGTTTTTCTTTTACTAATTTTTTATCTATTAGCCATTTTGAAGCTCTAGCAATAGTTATTAAGGTGTTGCCTTTAGATGTCCATTGTTTCAATTTTTGTCTTTGTAAAGAATCCAATTGGCTATAACTTCCAGAAACCATGACTAAAGTAGTGTACTTATCTAATGAAGCGTTTTTAAAATTACGCATCTGTAATTTAGTAATAGGCATATTTACTCTGGTGTCCAGAAGATGCCATACTTCGCCAGCTTCATAAGAACTTACACCATTACCAACTAATAATGCAGCTTTAGGTTTTTTGAGTGTTCTAAAATTGTTACTTCCTAAATCTATTCCTTTGGTGCTGAATCCAGTATTAACAGCATACATTGGAACATTATATTTGTTTTGTGCGTCTTTTACAATTTTGTAAACTTCATCGCTCGATTTCTTTTGTTTACTCACAGGAATCATTAAACTACCATAGTTGAAACTTTTGTTCCCGTTGGAAGTATTAATAGAAAACGGCTTAAAAGCTGAAGCTACTTTTATACCTTTAGATTGGATATAATATAATGCAGCAGCAGCATTGTAATCATCCCAATCTACAATATAAGCATAAGATGATTGATGCACTTTTGAAACATTCACCAAGTTTTCAGTAGAAGTGATTTCTTCACCTAAATTCACAGATTTTAACCCTTTGTACTTCAAGTTATAGAAGTTTGCAACACTCCAGGCAGAAGCATCATAAAACACACTATCACGATAAGTATTGTAGGTTTCAAACATGGTTTGAACCATACGATGTTGAGGTTGTTTTAAAGGCACTACATATTTATTTCCTTTTTTATAAACCTTTATTTTATGGATGAGCAGCTTATCTATAAACGCTTTGTTTCTGTTCATATCATAAGCATCACCAAACTCGTAAGCAATAAATCCAGTTTTTGCTTTTTGAGATATTGCCGATTTAAAGAAATCCTGTTGGTACTTTCGTAGTGTAGCTTTGTTTTCTATAGCTGCTTTTACTGTTGCAATACTTGATGCATATTGGTTTCTAATAGTAAAAGGAAACGAAATTGTACCATAATGTGTATCTTGAAGATGACCTCTGGAACTTGCCTGTTCGAATAATAGAGCCAATCCGCCTTGTAAATCTGGATAGGAAGATCCATAGCCTGGATACGTGCCATCAAAAGATTCTTTTGTGTAATAGAAAGATCCAATATTATCTAAAGCACTCGAAAAATAAGGTGTAAATAAATCGGTTAAATCTTTATAATTTTCTTTTGGCATTATAGGATCTTTAGAGCCAATAGGCTTCATAGGTTCGAAGAAATAATTACTGTTAGTTCCCATTTCATGAAAATCGGTAACTACATTAGGATACCATTCGTGATACCATTTTAGCTTACTTCTGCTTTCGGGATTAATTGCTAATAACCAATCTCTGTTTAAATCAAACCAGTAATGATTGGTTCTTCCTCGTGGCCAAGCTTCATTATGTTCGGCATCATTTCCATCAGACACTAATGAGTTTGCTTTAAACTGATTTGCCCATTGTGTGTGCCTGTCACGACCATCGGGATTGAGGGTTGGATCGATAAAAATAATTGCATTATTAAGATAGTTTAAAACTTCTGGACTATTAGATGCGACCAAAGTATAAGCAGTAAGTAATGCAGCTTCCGAACTTGATGGTTCGTTACCATGAACACTATAGCCTAAATTTACAAAAATAGGAATTTCATTATAGTTTGTTGGAGATTCATTAGGATTTGTAAATGCTAAATGCTTCGCTTTTATACGATCTAGATTATTTAAATTATCAGGCGTTGATACTGTTAACATTACCAATTTACGATGCTCGTGTGTTTTACCATAAGTTGTAATTGATGCTCTTTCCGAAAGCTCGGCGAGTTTAGTTAAATAGGCTACAATTTGATCATGCCTTGTATGTTGTTCTCCAATAGGATATCCTAAAAAAGTTTCAGGAGATGGAATTTCAGAATTAAAAGGAGCCTTGTCTTTAAAAAAGTAATCTTGAGCAACTATAGGAAAAGTCAAAAAAAACAGGGCAACAGTTGGTAAAATTTTATTAGTTAGCATTTTATCGATTTTAGAGCTTGAAGATAGAAAATATTAAATACAAATTAAGTTAAACTTTATTTAATTTGAATGTATACTATAGGATATTTTGTTAATTTTAATTGCTAATGAAATTAATAAAACTTTTAATATTTTTATTTGTTTGCAATTTTTCATTTTCTCAAATTAAAGAATATGAAAAAGGCAAGATTATAGAATCTATTTTAGTAAAAAAAA
>QMOV01000030.1 GCA_003650305.1 Bacteroidota bacterium
GTGCTTTTATTAGCTGCTATAATTGGCGCTATTGTAATTGCTAAAGGGAAAAAGTTAGAATCTAATAACGACGAAAAGATATGATTGAAGGAATTAGCATATACGAAATACTAACGCTTACATCAATATTGTTTTTTATTGGTGTTTACGGATTTATTACAAGAAAAAACTTGATATCCATTTTGATTTCTGTCGAATTGATTTTGAATGCATCTGTTGTGAATTTTGTTGTTATCAACAAATATTTATATCCAGATATGTTGCAAGGTGTTTTCTTTTCACTTTTTATTATTGCTGTTGCTGCTGCCGAAACAGCATTGGCAATTTCAATAATAATAAACCTATACAGGCAAATTACCTCTGTTGAAGTCAAAGACATTGAAACTATGAAGTATTAATTTTTTATAATATGAATTTTAGCTATACAATATTAATCCCATTAATTCCTCTAGCAGTATTCTTGCTTCTTGGAATTTTTAACCAAAGAATTAAACCATCTGTGTCTGGTTATATTGGTGTATTCGGATTATTAGCTTCGGCTATATTATCATTATATGCAGCTTATCAATACTTTTTTATAATTGGAAAAGTAGATGGTGTTTATCAAACTTTTGTTGAAAAAACTGTATGGATGAACTTTACAGAAACTCTGAGTATAGACATGGGTATTTTAATAGATCCAATTTCTGTTATGATGCTTATCGTGGTTTCTGTTGTGTCGTTAATGGTGCATATTTACAGTAGGGGTTATATGAAAGATGATGATGGCTATACTAAATTTTTTGCATTCTTATCCCTTTTCACTTTCTCAATGTATGGCTTAGTTTTGGCAACAAATCTCTTTCAAATATATATTTTCTGGGAATTGGTAGGCGTTTCATCCTATTTATTAATTGGATATTATTATACAAAACCATCAGCAGTTGCGGCTGCTAAAAAAGCATTTATAGTTACGCGCTTTGCCGATTTAGGATTCTTAATAGGAATCTTAATTATAGGTTATTATACTGGCACATTCGATTTTGAAACTTTAAATAATCCCGAAGGAAGTGCTATTTTAAATTGGGCATCCACATCATTTATGGGCTTGTCTGCAATTACTTGGGCATTGATTTTAATATTTATTGGAGGGGCAGGAAAATCGGCAATGTTGCCATTTCATATTTGGTTGCCAGATGCTATGGAAGGACCGACTCCAGTTTCTGCATTAATTCATGCAGCAACTATGGTGGTTGCAGGTATATATTTGGTGGCACGACTATTCCCTATGTTTTATTTTGTCCAAGATGGATTTGCATTAAACATTGTTGCTTATGTTGGTGCTATTTCAGCATTATTTGCAGCAATTATTGCTATTACACAAACCGATATTAAGCGCGTCTTAGCATTTTCTACGATGTCTCAATTGGGTTATATGATGCTAGCTTTAGGCGTTTCTGGATATGACGGACATGAAGGAGTAGGATATATGGCATCTATGTTTCATTTGTTTACACATGCTATGTTTAAAGCCTTATTATTTTTGGGGGCTGGCTCAGTAATTCATGCTGTACATAGTAACTATTTAAAAGATATGGGAGGTTTACGTAAGTATATGCCTATTACAAATATTACATTTTTAATTGCAGCTTTAGCAATTGCAGGAATGCCACCGTTTGCTGGATTTTGGAGTAAAGATGAAATTTTAGTCGCTGCTTTTGAACATAATAAACTCATCTATTTTATAGGGGTATTTGTCGCTGGACTTACCGCATTTTATATGTTTAGAATTTACTTCGGAATATTTTGGGGGAAAGACAAAGTGTATGAGCATACGCCAAAAGAATCGCCATTATCAATGACTTTTCCTCTTATGGTTTTAGCTTTATTAAGTATAGTTGGCGGATTTATTCCTTTTAGTGAATTTGTATCTGCTGATAAAGCTGGATTTGAAGCACATTTAAATTATCCTTTGGCAGCTATTGCTGTTGGAGTTGGTTTAACAGGAATTATCCTTGCTTGGTTATTCTATAAAAAGGAAAATAATTTAGCCGATAAATTTGCTAATGCCTTTGGAGTGTTTTACAAGTGGACGTATCATAAATTTTATTTTGATGAGGTTTATCTGTTTATCACTAAAAAGATAATATTTAAAAGAATTTCTGCACCAATAGCTTGGTTCGATAAAAAAGTTGTGGATGCAACTATGGAAGGCATAGGAAACAAAACTGTTTTAACTTCCGAAAAAATAAAAGGAATGCAATCAGGTAAAGTTCAAGATTACGCTTTTGCTTTTGTTGGAGGAACTGTTGTATTTGCAATAGTGTTTATTTATTTATGGACAAACAATTAAAGAAAAAACAAATGACAAATTCCAAAGATATTATATCAGAAGCCTTAAATAATTTGGGCTTTGGAGCTTGGAATTTAAAAATTGGAATTTAAGAAACTATGGATATTCTATCACTTTTTATAACAGTACCAATAATAACCATTTTAGTATTAGTTTTTACTAAAGGATTAAAACAGGCTCGTATAATTTCTATGGTTGGTAGTATTATTCAGTTTGTAATGGCTATTAATCTTGTATTTGCTTATTTTAATGAAAGAGCTGTTAACGATGCCATAATGGTTTTTGCTAAAGATGTTGTTTGGTTTAAACAGTTCAATATTCATTATAGTATTGGAGTTGATGGGATCTCTGTAGCTTTATTATTATTAACGTCTATTGTCGTGCTTGCAGGAGTTTTTATTTCTTGGAAAATGAAAGATTTACCTAAAGAATTTTTCATTTCTCTTTTAGTACTTTCCATTGGAGTTTATGGTTTCTTTATTTCTATTGATTTGTTTATGATGTTTGTTTTCTTTGAAATTGCAGTAATCCCAATGTATTTATTAATTGGTATTTGGGGAACAGGTCCTAGAGAATATTCAGCAATGAAATTAACATTAATGTTAATGGGTGCTTCTGCAGTTTTATTAGTCGGAATTTTAGGAATTTACTTTAACACAAATGCTGATGGAGGTGCATTAACATTCAATATATTAGAAATCGCTCAAGTCAATATTCCTCTTGAAGCTCAAAAATTATTTTTCCCTTTAACCTTTATAGGCTTTGCAGTTATTGGGGCTTTGTTCCCTTTTCATACTTGGTCGCCAGATGGTCATGCTTCAGCACCAACAGCAGTTTCAATGTTACATGCTGGAGTTTTAATGAAATTAGGAGGTTATGGCGTATTTAGAGTTGCTATGTATTTATTGCCAGAAGGTGCCTTACATTGGTCTTGGTTCTTTATTGTTTTAGCAGTTATTGGTGTTATTTATGGTGCATTTGCTGCATTAAAACAAACCGATTTAAAATACATTAACGCATACTCATCAGTTAGTCATTTAGGCTTGGTTTTATTCGCCTTATTAATGCTGAATAAAACATCTTGGAATGGTGCAATATTACAATCGCTATCTCACGGATTTATGACTGCATTATTCTTTGCATTAATTGGGATGATTTACGAAAGGACACATACTAGAGATGTTACAAAATTAGGAGGCTTGCTAAAAGTGATTCCATTTATTTCGGTTGTTTATGTTATTGCTGGATTAGCCTCATTAGGCTTACCTGGTTTTAGTGGTTTTGTTGCCGAAATGAATATTTTTGTAGGAGCTTTTCAGCATGATAATATGTTCTACAGAATATTAACTATTATATCGGTTTCTGCAATTGTGGTGACAGCTGTTTATATTTTACGTGTGGTTGGAGTTATGTTAATGGGACCAATTAACAATGAAGCATATTTAAAATTAGAGCGAGTAACTTGGTATGAAAAATTTGGAATATTATTGCTGTTAATTCCTATTGTTGGAATGGGAGTTGCGCCACTTTGGTTGAGCGATATGATTTTAGAAAGTTTACAACCATTTATTCAAGCAGTATTATAAATATTATAAAATAACTAAAATGGATTTTAGTAGTTTTTTATTAATGAGGCAAGAAATTTTACTTTTAGCAATTGCGCTATTATTAATTTTAACTGAAATTTTTATGCCTCAAAACAAAAAGAGTAGCATTGTAGATCTCGCTATATTTTTATTTGGTATTCATGTTATTATAGGCTTTTTTGCAATTGAAGAGGGAAGCATGTTTGGTGGAATGTTCAATACAAATAATTTGATTCACTTCTTTAAAAATGTACTGAATGTAGGAGTATTTGTCTTATTGCTTCAATCTGCAGATTGGTTGAAGGAGAAAATTGTTACGCACAACAGAGGAACAGAATTTTTCGTCTTACTATTTTCTTCTTTATTAGGAATGTATTTTATGATTTCGGCTGGCGATTTTTTAATGTTTTATTTAGGACTCGAATTATCAACACTCCCAATTGCTGCGTTAGCCGCTTATGAAACCACTAAAAGAATATCGAGTGAAGCAGGAATTAAATTAATTCTATCAGCTGCTTTAGCATCAGGTGTGTCGTTATTTGGTATTTCTATGTTATACGCAACAACAGGATCCATTTATTTTAATGATATTATAGAAGTAATCACAGCCACAAACTTATCAATTTTAGGGCTAATATTGTTCTTTGCAGGATTGGCCTTTAAAATTTCTCTAGTCCCATTCCATTTTTGGACTGCAGATGTTTACGAAGGAGCACCAATTAGTATTGCTTCATATCTATCAGTAATTTCAAAAGGTGCAGCAGTATTTATTTTAATGATTTTATTATTTACAGTTCTAAAACCGTTAATGCATATTTGGGAACATATAATTTATGTAATTGCTATAGCCACTATGTCTATTGGTAATTTATTTGCCTTACGACAACAAAATATGAAACGCTTTTTAGCATTTTCATCCATAGCACAAGCGGGTTTTATTTTACTAGGTTTAATTATAGGAAATCAATTAGGTACAGCAACCGTCGTGTATTTTGTTTTAATTTATGTGTTTTCAAATCTAGCCGCTTTTGGTGTGGTGCAAGCAATTTCATTAGAAACAGGAAAAGAGAATATAAATGATTATGAAGGATTATACAGAACGAATCCAAAGTTAAGTTTGGTAATGATGTTAGCGTTATTCTCTTTAGCAGGAATTCCTCCAGTTGCTGGGTTCTTCGGAAAGTTTTTCTTATTTATAGCTGCTGCCAGTGAAGGATATTATATACTTGTCTTTATTGCTGTTGTTAATGTTACTATTTCGTTATACTATTATTTATTGGTTGTAAGGGCAATGTTTTTGAGAAAAAGCGAAAGCGCAATTCCGTTCTTTGAGAATAAACTCTATATGAGATTAGGACTTATCATCACAGTATTAGGTATTTTAATTCTTGGTTTATACAGTCCGCTTTATGATTATATTTTTGAATTGAGTAGCAAATTATTGTAATTTGAAATTTTAAAAGATTATGGCATTAGCAGGAAAACACATGTTCGGAAGTATAGAAGACACTAGAGTAACTTTTGTCGAAAAAGGTGTTGACGAAAATCGTAGAGACTTTCTAAAAAAACTACTCGAGTATAACGGATTTGAAGTCATCACTCAAGAGGATAAAAGAAAAACTGAAGAAGATTCTCAATTATATACAGTTGCTGTAACCGATATGGTTTTTAACCCAACTATTTGGGTGTTTCAGCGCAAACTAAAAACGTTTGATGGTCACAGAGTAACTCAAGATTACTGGAATCAACAAACTAAAAAGACCAAACCACAATACTGGAATAATGGTGAAAAAAGCAATTAATTCCAATTCATAACTATTAAATAAAGCATCTGTTTCAATTAATTGCTTGTAACAATTTCTTTATTACTATTTTTTCACATTGTTAGTTTTTTAACGTAAAAGACGCTTAAAGATTTCTTATTGTTTGGGTTGGTTAAATTTCTATATATGTAAAAAAATAGATTAATTTTATTATAACTGCCTGTGATTCAGATGCTATTTTTGTGTTTCTAAAATAAATAATGTAACTTGGTGTACTTCAAATTCTCATTTTATTATAATCTGCTGTATTTAGTACTAACTAATCTTTATAATTATTATGAAAACAAAACAATTAATTTTAGTATTTACCGTATTGCTTTTTTTTAGCACGTTTTTAAACGGGTATTCTCAAGATAATATTGATGCTTTACCAAAAATAAATCGCAGTTTGGATTTATTCGCGAAGCAAACAATTGGCTTAAGTGCTGGCCTTAGCTTTAAGTCTAGAGATGATGTAGAAGACAGAACAACTATATGTTTTGGTGGTGAATACTTGCGTAAAGTTAACGACAAAGAAGATTGTGGAGCATATTTTGGTGGTTTTGCATCGTATCACACTACGAGTCAAGACGAGTTTAAAAAAAATGTTTTTAAAGTTGGTCCTAAATTTGAGTACCATCTTCCAATTACACAAAGCGGAGAGACTCAATTAGTTGGTGGCCTTAAGGGGTTTTACAAAACAGGAAGTGAAGAAGATTTTGGTTTTAAACAAGATCTTACTGGTTATGGAGCGAGTTTGTATTCTGGTTTTAATATTCGTTTAAGCAGCAAATGGGATTTGGGCGTAGAATTCCCAATTGTAAGTTATTCGAGCACAACCTTTGAGTTTAATGGTAATGAAACTACTCAAAACTCCACTTCAATTGCACTCAATAAAAGAAATCCGTTAATGATGTATGGGAGAATTCGTTTAGATTAACCTTATCATTACTTAATTTGCATAAACCCTCAATTTAATAATACTATTTTGAGGGTTTTATTTTTTATTAAATAAATAAGCAATAATAAAAAATCCTAACCCTGTTAATATTGGAGGCTTAATCCCTGCTTTTACTCCCATTACAATCATTAAGACACCAATAATTACAAGCAATATTAATAATATCTTTTCTAGTTTCATAAAAGTATATTTAATTGTTAAAATAATTTTGTTATAATTGTTCTAATGGCTTTCCTAGATACACTAGGTAGAATCCTTTTTCAATCTTATCAAAATCTTTACTATAAGAAGAAATAATTGACAGCTCTCCGTTAATGTCTTTTAAAAATATGGGAATAGTGTTTTTGTCATTAATCGTTTTTTTTATAATCATTTCGTAATGTTCTTCATCATGTATTTCTATCTCATGTATAGCTGGATATTTCTGAGCGGTTCTTGTTAATAAAGCAAAATCATCTGTTTGTGAAAATAAGCCTTCTTTTGGATTGTTTGTAGGATCAAGAATTTCTTTCTCAGTGACTAATCTATACGCTCCATTCTCTCCAAATTGGTTTCGAAATTTATTAATAGCATATTTATTAATATCAGAACTTCCCGTTAAGGCCATTAAATATCCCATATCATTCAATTCAATATTATCAGCTAATGAGTCTGAATAAATATTAGTGTTAATAGCTTCTAACCCTTCCTCTTTTGCTCTAGCAATATTGTTATGGTTACTATCTATTAATACGACATGCCTATCATTTTTTTCTAAATAACTTGCTATTAATCGTGAAACGTCTGAAGCGCCAATAATTAATATTCCATTAGATTTCTTTAGGAACACCCCCACAATTCTGGCAAAAAGCCGTGCTGTGGTTGCATTTAGTAAAACGGTTCCTAGTACTATCATAAATACCAAAGGTGTAATGTATTCTGCGTCCTTAATTCCGTCATTTACCAATTTTAAACCAAATAAGGAAGCGATACCGGCGGCTACAATTCCTCTTGGTCCAACCCAACTTATAAATAATTTTTCATTTAATTTTAAGCTTGAATTTCGTGTGCTTAAAAACACTCCAACAGGTCGTAATACAAAAACCACAATGGCAAAAAGAATAGCCGTTTTCCAGTTGTAGATAAGCCATAAGTCGTCCATGTTGATGTTTGCCGAAAGCAAAATAAATAAAATGGAAATAAGCAAGATGCTTAAGGATTCTTTAAAATAGAGAAGCTCTTTCAGGTATTGTGATTTTGAATTACCCAACACCATTCCCATAACAACAACAGCAAGCAACCCAGATTCATGGGCAAAGCTGTCTGATAAAACAAATACCCCTATAACAGAAGCTAATGCAAAAACATTTAACAAATAATGAGGAATCCACTTCCTGTTTATAGTAAAATTAAGAGCATGAGCAAAAGTAAACCCAAATGTAGAGCCAAATAGGATTATCTTTCCGAAATCAACTAAAGCTGTTTTGGTAAATTCTCCGCCAGCTCCAACACTTATAAACTCAAAAACAAGTACAGCCACTAATGCTCCTATTGGGTCTATTAATATCCCTTCCCATTTTAATATCGCTGAGACGTCTTTTTTAAGAGGAATATTCCGTAAAATAGGTGTAATTACTGTTGGTCCTGTAACTATAATTAAAGCTGAAAATAAAAAAGATATCTCCCAGCTTAAACTAAAAACAAAATGCGCAGTAATCGCTGCGCCAATAAAAGTAACTAAAGATCCTAATGTTATAAGCTTGGTTATAACTACATGCCCTACATTTTTTATTTCTTTTAGTTTTAGTGTTAGCCCTCCTTCAAAGAGAATGATACTAATTGAAAGAGACACAAAATAAAAAAGTGTTTCGCCAGCAAAAAGTCCTTCTTTCCCATTCCAAACGGGTTCTATCCATTTTTTTCCGTCTTCAGATAAAAATTCAGCAGCAATTGGCCCAACCAATAACCCAATCAAGAGCAGGGGCAGTATAGCAGGGATTTTTAATTTCCAGGCAAACCATTGTGCTAATATTCCTAAAACAATAATTCCTCCCAGCTCAAGCATCGATTAAATTTTGTGTTAAATTACTAATTAAAGTTAACAAGGGTTTTAATAAAAAAAGAAATTAGGTGTCTTTCATAGTTAATCTTAAAACAGAACAGGCGGACTTTTCGGTAAACTTATCCTTACCAGTTCCAAACAATATGCTTAACCAATTATCTTTTTGTGGGGTTCCTAAAATAAGTAAATCATATCCTGCCGATATTTTCGAAACGGCATTAATCGAATCGTCCGATTTTAATATAATAACTTCGCTTTTAGTATTTATTTTCTGTAGAAGCCTTAATGATGTTTGTTTCATTTCTTCTTTGACTTCTCTTTCTGTTTGTGTTGGCACTACATGTAAAAGCGTTAGCGAGGCATTATAAAATTGGCATATTCGATTGGCAATAGCAATAAAGTTTTTATCCTTTCTTCCGGGGCGTAAAGCGAGTAATACTTTTCCTATATGTCGTACCCCATTGTCCTTAAATAAGGCAAAATCTGAATTTATGTGTGTTAACAACCATCCAATAGGGTTTCTTACTAAAATACCACTATGAGCTCTACCATTCCAACCCATTACAAGCCAATCACAATTAGTTTGGTGGCTTAATTCATGAATTGTGTCTGAAACGTCATGAGTGACCACGGCTTCAAAATCAATATCAATATTTTTAGCCTTAGCTAAACCTGAAATTCGTCTAGATAAAGAGTTAATTTTTGGACTCTCTTCCATAAACACGTCCAAAAATGTTTGATTTGGAACTTCGGTAATATTAACTGCTTGAAGCTGTTCTCTTTTATTTATCGCAATTCCTATTTCAATAAGCATTTCTGGAGAATTTTCATTGCCCAACAAAGGTACAATCACTCCTGCTTTAGATATTAAATCGCCATCCAAAAAAGTTGCACCTAGTTTTATACTACTTTCCCTTTCTTGCTTTTCTATATTTTTCTTTTTATACATCAAATATAGCGCTGGACGATGGCCATATTTTCTTAATATTCCTGTCCTTGCTGTTTTTATACCATATTTGAAGTAAATAATAAACCCTAAAACAATTATTGTTAAAATGGCTAAAAGTGGTATCATTCCTAAAAACACTAATAATATAATTCCACTAATAATTCCGAACAATTGTACAAATGGATAAAAAGGCGAACGATAAGGTGGTTTATACCATTGTGTTCCTGTTTCTCTTAAAATTATTACACAAGCATTAACAGAAATGAACATCATGACCATAAAAGCGCTTGCTAACTTGGCTATTTTTTCTACATCAAGAAAAAGAATAGCGATTGACATTGCAACACAGGTCAAAATGATGGTAGAAACTGGTGTTAAAAATTTTGAGTGAATTTTACTCATAAAATTTGGTAACAACTTATCTACAGCCATTGCGAATGGAAACCTAGAAGCTGCTAATACTCCAGAGTTAGCCATAGAGACTAAAGTAATAACACCAACCCCAGCAGCAAAATACCCTACATAAGTTCCTCCTAATAAATTAGCAATTGTATAAATGGGCCTTATGTCTGTTTCTAATTCATTAAGTGGGATATTACCTGCTAATGCAAATGTCACAAATACGTAAATGATTGTCATAATAATAAGTGAGATTAACATTGCTCTAGGAAGATTTTTGTTTGGATTTTTTATTTCTCCAGCAATCGCGGCGATTTTTGTAACGCCAGCATATGATATATAGACAAAAGCAACTGTAGATACAAGTCCAATGTTTCCATTTTTAAAAACAGGTTTCAATAATTCGGGATTTACATTTGGTATACCAAAAATCAAAACAAGAATTAGGCATATTAAGCTAATACTAACAATTATAATTTGAACTTTTCCTACTTGTTTTACGCCGAAAATATTTAAAAACAATATGATTGCGAGAAAAAATAAGGCTATATATTTTGTAAAACCTTCGTTAATATTTACTAAAACAGTAAGGTAAACTCCAAAACCTATTAGTGCAAAAGAGCTTTTCAACAAAAGTGATAGCCAAAGCCCAATCCCTGCAATAGTTCCAAAAACAGGACCAAATGTACGCTCAATAAAAACATAGGTTCCTCCAGACGACGGCATTGCTGTTGCTAATTCCGATTTTGATAAGGCTGCTGGTAAAACACAAATCGCCGCTAATAAATAAGCTAACCAAACTGACGAACCTGTTTTTGCAGCCGCTAATCCTGGAAGCACAAAAATACCACTGCCTAACATCCCTCCAATACTAATTGCAATGGCAGACGTTAAAGTTAGACTTCGTGTTAGTGTTTTCAAATACTTAATTTTCCTCCTAAAATAGACTTTTTTTAACAATAACTAAAATCTTAATAAAATCTTAATAAAGTCTTAATCTAGTGTGTTAATTACTAGCATTTTATTAATTTTGCTCGGTTTATGAAATTATACCCTATAAATTCTGGGAATTTTAAATTAGATGGAGGCGCAATGTTTGGCGTTGTTCCAAAATCGTTATGGAATAAAACTAATCCTGCCGACAGTAATAACATGATAGATATTGCGGCACGTTGTTTGCTAATTGAAGATGGAAATCGTTTAATTTTAATCGATACAGGAATGGGAAACAAGCAAAGCGATAAATTTTTTGGTTATTATTATTTGTGGGGAAATGATACTATAGATAATTCTCTTAAAGCATATGGTTTTCATCGAGACGATATAACAGATGTGTTTATGACACATTTACATTTCGACCATTGTGGTGGAAGCATCCAATGGAACAAGGAAAAAACAGGATATGAGCCTGCCTTTAAAAATGCAGGCTTTTGGAGCAACAAGGATCACTGGAAATGGGCAACGCTTCCCAATAAAAGAGAAAAAGCATCGTTCTTAAAAGAAAATATTTTACCTATGGAAGAAAGCGGACAGCTGAAATTTACATCACTTCCCGAACAAGATATTCTAATAAACAGCGAATTGGGTTTCGATATTTTCTTTGCAAACGGACATACTGACAAGCAAATGATTCCTATGATAAATTACAAAGGGAAAACAATTTGCTTTATGGCAGACCTATTGCCAACTGTTGGTCATTTGCCAATCCCATTTATAATGGGTTATGATACGAGACCATTATTAACTTTAGACGAAAAAGAAAATTTTCTGAATTTAGCTGCAGATAACAATTACCATCTATTTTTGGAACACGATGCCTACAACGAGATTATTACAGTTAAACACGGTAAAAAGGGTGTGCGTTTAAATGAAATTTATAACTGTAATGAAATTTTTTAATACTCAAAAATGAAAATACTTAAGCCTCTACTTTTAAATATTATTATTACCCTCTTATTATCAGGTTGTGGAAGTGTAAAAATTTTGTCCACCCCTATTGAAAATATTGATAATACTCCCATTAAAATTAATGAATTAAGCGAAATAGAAAAACAAATCTGGAGTCATTTAGATCTTGTAAATGACACGATTCCAGGAATGAGCATTAACAGAGCTTATAATGAAATCATTAAAGGTAAAAAGGGTAAAACCGTCATAGTTGCTGTAATTGATTCAGGAATTGATATCGATCATGAAGATCTAGACGATGTAATTTGGGTTAACAAAAAAGAAATCCCCAATAATGGGAAGGACGATGATAATAATGGCTATGTTGATGATATTAATGGTTGGAATTTTTTAGGAGATGCTTACGATGAACAGATGGAATTTGTACGATTATTAGCAAGTGGAAATACAACGCATCCCGATTACAAAAGAGCACAAATAGAATATGATAAGGAATATAAAAAATTCTCTAATTATAAAACCCAATACAAGCAAATTATACAGCAATTAAACGATTCTGATAAAGCTGTTTCAAGCTATTTAAAGAAAGCCGATTACACAAAAGAGGATTTAAACGAAATTAAAACCGAAGACAAGGAATTAGTATATCATGTTTGGATAATTAAACAGTATTTGGGAAATGGGTTTAACTCCACAAAAGATTTTCTTATATCTCTCAATGATGATTTAAAGCAAATTAACGAGCGTCTAAATTTTCATTTAAATAAAGAGTTTAAAGGACGAAAAACAGGAGATAATCCAGATGATTTTTCACAAAAAGTGTATGGCAATGCTAATGTAAAACCTGTTAAAAAAGATGAAAGTCATGGCACACATGTGGCTGGAATTATCGCTGCAGAGCGCAACAATGGTTTGGGTGTAAATGGTGTTGCAAAAAATGTAAAAATTATGGTTATTCGCAATACACCAAATGGCGATGAATATGATAAAGATGTTGCTTTAGGCATACGATATGCCGTAGATAATGGCGCAAAAATTATTAACATGAGTTTTGGTAAATACTATTCGCCTCATAGTAATTGGGTTATGGATGCGATTGCTTATGCAGGACAACATGATGTCTTAATTATTCATGGTGCTGGTAATGAGAGTTTAGATTTAGATAAAAAAGCAAACTATCCAACCGATCAGGTTAATAATGGTAAAGAGGTTTCGAATACATTTTTAAATGTTGGAGCAACTGTTCCTAAATATGGATCTGGATTGGTTGCAGATTATTCTAACTACGGAAAAATTAATGTTGATGTGTTTGCTCCTGGTTCAAAAATCTATTCTACTTTCCCAGAAAACGAGTATAACTCAATTAATGGCACATCTATGGCTGCTCCTGCAGTTGCTGGTATTGCGGCATTAATTCGTTCGTACTATCCAAATTTATCGGCTGCTCAAGTAAAGCAAGTCTTAATGAATTCTGGATTGCCTATAAAAGCTAAAGTCTTAATTGGAAAGGATTTAAATACAGCGAAACCTTTTGAAGATTTATCAAAATCAGCGAAACTTGTTAATGCGTATAACGCGCTAATAATGGCTGATCATTTGTCCAAAACAAAAATAGCTCCTTAATTAAGTGGTTTTTGGCACCATCTTTCATTTTTATACATATCTACTTTTGCAACTCTTTCTCTATTATAGAGTTTTAAGTGTGTTTTATTAACTTGTTTGTTTCTATAGCCCAACAGATGAAATAACGGTTTAACCATAAATCTTGCAGTTTTTAGGTTGACCATTAGCGCTTTTTTTTCTCTATTTTCCCAAGAAACACCTGGAAATAAAACAAAGAAATTATCTGCCTTGAATTGTCGTAACAATACGGATAATTTTAAGAAGAAAGGCTTTATCTTTTTTATAATAAAAAACCCTTCTCTACCTTTGGTTTGGTATAATGGCATGAAAATTTTAGCATTGTATTTAGATACAATTTCTTTATCATCGCTTATTGCTAACAATTCCCCTTTTTTAATTGTTTCAAAACTCTTAAAGCCTGTTTTCATCTTAAATACTTCATCGTTTTTAATTTTATGTAGATAAATAACTTCAAAAATTTCTGTCACATTATTTGATGCATTATTAAGTTTATTGTAGTACTCATTAAAGCCCTTTACGTCTGATTTGCTTAAAATATTAGTAAATACTAAAGATAAATATATAAATGCAATTCCGTTTGTTATAGCGTCTTGCTCATCGTGCTGACCAGATTCAAAACCAAGAGAGACGTAACCTAATTCATTAATGTAACTCAATAAAGGTCCGTTTAAATACTCTTCTATTCCGAGCACAATTGGAACGGGAAATAACTTTGAAAAATTTCGATTTATTATAGCGTCATTTATAGTAATAAATGGTAATGTCTTGCTAGAGGTAGTGTGCAAATCTATAAAGTAAAAAGGACCTTTATTGTTCTCTAATATTTCTTTTAAAAGAGAATGTAATTCTATTTGTTCTTTTTCTTCTGTGTTTAATTCCTCTTTGCTTTTGAGGGCTTCAATATTAGAACTGGTCCAAATGCGGTTTAGATCACAATCAACATGTCTTTGGTTTAACTCAAGAGCTTTAGGGTTTCCTAATACACCATAAATATTGCCTTTAAAATTTTTATGGTGAGATTTTATATGATTAAAAAACTCTTGTAAGGCAAAAACTCCCGCAGATTCGTTGCCGTGAATTCCAGAGAAAAAAACTAGCGTTGGTCTTTCTTTGTTTCCTTGTATCTTACCTATGATTCTTTCAACAGAAATTGTTTTTTTAAGCGCCTTGCTATAAACCTGTGCCATTTAGTCTAAAATATCCTTAGTGGTAATTATACCTATTAGTTTGTTGTACTTCACAACAGGAAGGCCTTTAATTTTGTGTTTTTGCATTAGCATTTTCGCTTCTTTTAAACTACTATATTGACTAATAGAAATAATCTCTTTTTTCATAATACATTTTACCGAGTCCTGAAGTTTCTGATTGTTATTTAAGTATGTTTTTATGTCTGCTTTTGTTAGTAAACCTATCAATTTTTTTTCAGCATCAATTACTGGCATGTGATGAATGTTCTTCCATTGCATAATATTTAAAACCAGTTCTATACTATCATTTTCTCCAACAGAAAAAATATCAGTACTCATTTCGTGTTTTACTATTTTTCTTTTTTTAAAAATTGAAGCTGTGCTTTGTTCGAGTAAATTCCATGTGGAAACAGGGAAGTCGGTTTCTTGTTTTTTATAACTATTAGATGTTAGGGTTTGAAGTGCATTTAATGGCTTTTTTGATTTTAATAGGTTTCTATAACTTTTCCTAATCCATTCAGATCCATTGTGTGATTTTACTCTGTTTTCAATTATCTTTAAATAATATTCAGCGTCTTTAGGTGATATTCCTACGCTGTATAATCCACTATATGCCATTGGAAGCAGTTCGTCTAAAATTAATTTTTGGCTGGTTATGTACTTATTATTCCAATAAAACTGTGTAGCCATTCCGTATCGTGCAGCACTAAAAAAGTTAGATTTTACATCTTTGAAATCCATTTTTGTTTCAATATTTTTATATTGCTTTGTACGACCAACCATAACTCCAATCCAAAACATTAAATTGGCAATTTCGTCTGTAACCGTTGGTCCAGATGGAATATATCGGTTTTCAATTCGGAGATGTGGTTTTCCATTTTCTGTTCCATAACATGGTCTGTTCCAGCGATACACAGTTCCATTGTGTAGATTTAATGCCATAAGTTTTGGGATTATATTGCTCTTAAGCATTTCAATACTATCTTTTGTAAACTCTGAAGTTACTAAACTTCTAAATCTTGATACATGGTCTCTAAAAATATCGGTAATAGTTCCTGTTTCCCAGTTGTTTCCAAAACTAACTCTTGATTGTTTTTGGTTTAATAAAAAAGAATTTGCTCTAGTATCAACACTTTGTGTAAATAATGCAATTCTGGTTTCACTCCATAATTCTTTTCCGAAGAGCAAAGGAGAGTTTGTGCAAGCGCTTAAAATAGGTCCAGAAATTGCCTGTGCCCAATTGTAACTCTCTATAAAATTATCTGGATTGATTTGTAAATGCATTTGAAAACTTGTATTGCAACCTTCAAGCATAACTGAATCTTGTAGTAAATTTACTTCATCAACTCCTTTAATATGAATATAAAAATCTTGTTTTCTGGATTCTTTTATAGCTTCGTTTAACACATAATACCTTTGTATTGGAGTCATGTTCTCATCTTTAATATGCTTTAAAGAGAGTGTTGGCAAAATGCCTGTTAGCAGTATTTTTGTGTCACTTTTTTTTGCTACTGCTTTTGCTTTATTTAGTAGGCTTGAAAGCTGATGATGTAGTTTAGAAAAACAATCTCCTTTAAGCTCTAAAGGGTCTAAATTAATTTCTAAATTATAGTTTCCAATTTCTGTGGTAAAGTGGTCGTCGTTAATTTCTTTTAAAACATCTAACGAATTATTCTTGGGTAAAAACTCATTATTTACTAAACAAAATTCCTGTTCTACTCCAATTCGAATAGGTGATTTTTCGATTAAGCCTTCTTCAATCATTACATCTAAAGCCTCAATGTCTTTAACTAATTGATATATATAACTGGCTTTTTCTTTTTTAGAACTTAGTTTTGTAACTTTTAAATTTCCCATATTGTACCTTTTAAGAATTGCTACTAAGCGTTAAATTACTATAACATAGAAAGATAAAACATGATTTTTATCATACCTGTAATTTGGGCACTTGCTAATAAGTTGTATTTACTATTTTTGTACTCTTACTATTATAAATGAATAGATCGCTCTCAAATAAAGAAAAACTTAAAAGTAAAAAGCTTATTGAGCAATTATTTACTGAAGGAAAATCGGTTTCGGTACATCCTTTGCGTTTAATTTTCATTGAAGCCTCCTTTGCTGAAGGTGTAAAATTAAAAGTTGGTGTATCTGTAAGTAAGCGAAACTTTAAAAAAGCCGTTGACAGAAACAGAATAAAACGCCTGTTAAGAGAGTGTTACAGGCTTCAAAAGCACACGTATTTTAACAACATTACAACACAATATGCGTTTATGATTTTGTACATTGGAAACGATAAACCTATTTATAAACATCTTGAAACCAAAATGAAATTGTTGTTTAAACAGTTTTTAATTAAAGTTGATAAAAAGTAATCCTGTTATGAAAAATATAATAAAAAAGAAAATACTAATTCCCGTATTAGCAATAACAATTCTATTTACAGGAACTGCTTTTAAAAGTGATTTTTTTGAAATCGCTAAACAAATAGAAATCTTTACCACTTTGTTTAAAGAACTCAACATGAACTATGTTGATGAAACAAATCCTGGAGAATTGATGGATACCGCAATTAAAAGTATGTTAAACGATTTAGACCCTTACACGCGTTTTTTAAATGAACAAGATGTTGAAGCTGCTAGAATAAACAATACTGGAGATTATACAGGAATTGGAGCTAAAGTAAAGGTGATGAAGGATAAATTAATAATCATAGAGCCTTATAAGGATTATCCTGCAGATAAAGCTGGATTAAAAGCAGGAGACGAAATCATTAAAGTTGAAAATAGTATTATTAAAGACTTTAAAGAAAATGCTGGCGATTTGTTAAAAGGCGTTCCTGGTTCTAAAGTTAATGTTACTTTTTTAAGACAAGGAAAAACAAAAACTACAGAAATTATTCGACAGGAAGTTGAGGTAAATGCAGTGTCTCTTTTTTCTATGGTTGATGATAAAACAGGATATGTAGCTTTAACAAAATTTAATAGTAAGGCTTTTTTTGAAACTGAAAATGCTATAAAAGAATTAAAAGCTGATGGTGCCGAAAGATTGATTTTAGACTTAAGAGGTAATCCTGGAGGCTTATTGAGAGAAGCAATAAAAATAGTAAACTTGTTTGTTCCTAAAGACCAATTGGTGGTAACCACAAAATCTAAAATAGAAAAATACAATAAAACATATGTTACAAGAAATAGCCCTTTAGATACACAAATACCTCTAGTTGTTTTAATAGATGGCGGAAGCGCATCTGCAAGCGAAATTGTTTCTGGATCTTTACAAGATCTCGATCGTGCTGTAATTATTGGCTCCAGAAGTTTTGGAAAAGGATTAGTACAACGTCCAAAAAAATTGACCTATGGCACACAATTAAGAGTTACAATTTCCAGATATTATACACCTTCTGGAAGATGCATTCAGGCTTTAGATTATTGGCATCGCGATGAGGAAGGGAAAGCTGTTCGTGTAAAAAAAGAAAATTATAATGAGTTTAAAACTAAAAATGGTCGTTCGGTTTTTGATGGTGGTGGCATAAATCCAGATGTAGAAATTGCGCTGTCAAAACACGCTCCGATTACAAAAGTTATTATTGATAATGATTATATTTTTAATTTTGCTACCAATTATTATTACAACAACACGATAACAGATTTAACATCGTTTAAGTTAAGTGATTACGATTTTAATAATTTTAAAACCTATTTAAAATCCAACAATTTTGCTTTTCAAACTAAAACGGAAAAAGCTCTGGAAAATGTTGAACAAATTGCTCTTGAAGAAGGATTGATTGACGACCTTTCTAAAGACTATAATACTCTTGTTGCTAGCCTAAACACCATAAAAAACAAAGCTGTTAACAATAACAAAAAACAACTTATATCGCTTTTAGAAAGTGAAATCGTGAAGCGTTATTTTTACAGGGAAGGATTGTACGAATATTTTTTAACGCATAATGTTGAAATTAAAACAGCTACAGAAATTTTAGGAAACCCTAATAAATACTTTGGTTACTTAAATTAGCTTTTTAAAGCTTAAACATTATAAAGTCGATTCAGTTTATTTGTGTTGAAGCATTCAAAATGAAAAAAAAGGTTTTCATATTTCTAATAATTAGCAACGTTATGTTTGCTCAAAACGAGTTAAACCATGAAATATACTTCGATACAGACAAGTATGAAGTTCCTGAAATAGAACAAAACAGACTTTTTTTATTTATTCAAAAACTTGATAGTTTACAGGTTGAAAAAATATCGATTTACGGGTTTTGTGATGATGTAGGAAGCGTTGATTACAATCTTAATCTTTCTCAACAAAGAGCTGATGTTATTAAAGAGTTATTTTCAAGCCGAAAAATAGATGAATCTTTAATAAGTAATGTAGACGGTAAAGGAGAGATTCTTCTTACAATTGTTAATACTAAAGAAGCAAATATTATAAGAGGATTAAACCGAAGAGTGGAAATTATTGTGTTATTAAAGCCTTCTAAATCAAAAGAGATTGAGGAGAATCAAAATGAAGAAAAAAACTTAAATAACGATCTTAAAGTTGGAGATAAAATTGTGTTGAAAAATATTCTGTTTAAAATAGGATACAGTACTATTCTTGATGAATCTAAACAAGTTCTTGATAGTTTAGCAGAAATTTTAGTTGAAAAAGAAAATATTTATTTTAGCATTCAAGGTCATGTATGCTGTACAAAAAATACTAGAGATGCTGTTGATGCAGAAACGAAAAAGCAAAACCTATCTCTAGCTAGGGCAAAGTATATTTACAATTTTCTGGCTAAAAAAGGAGTTTCTAAAAAACGAATGAAGTATGTAGGGATGCGCAGAAAATTTCCGCTTGGTGGAGATCCTAAATTTGATAGACGTGTGGAAATAGTTGTTACTTATATTTCAAATAGAAAGATTGATTAAATTAGTCTTTTTAATCATTTTTTTATGCGGAATTCCGTCTTCAAGATATTCTTTTCCTGTTTCTACAAACCCTAGATTGTTATAAAATTTCTTTAAATAAGTTTGGGCAGAAATGATAATTATATTTTCTTCAAAATTATCTTCAATAGCTTTAATAGAAGCCTTCATAATTTCGTAACCATATTTGTAATGCCTTTCGTTTTTAGAAACTACAACTCTGCCTATACTTGTTTGTTTAAAATAATCTCCAGCTTTGAAAATTCTTGTGTAAGCGACTAAAGTTTCATTTTTATATCCTAAAACATGTAGTGCTTTTTCATCTTTTCCATCTATGTCCTGATACACACAATCTTGCTCTACTACAAAAACTTCGCTTCGCAACTTAAGTAAGTCATAGAGTTCTTTAGTGCTTAGCTCATTGAAATATTTAGTTTTTATAATCAACATAATTTTATGTTCAATCAAAAAGATTTCAGTCTTTGTAGAAGTGACAAAATCATTAATTTAATCTTGTACAATAATTTCCTTCTCATCACATTTACCAAACTCTGGTTGTATGTTTACATGGTTAATTTCGAATTTATGATACAATATTTCTTCAACCTCTTGTAAGATAACATCAAATTTAGATAAGGATATATCTTCATTAAAATCTATATGTGCTTCTAGATGAACCTCATTTTCATTAAGCTGCCAGATATGAATATGATGTACATTTTTTATGTTTTTTATTTGCTGAAGCTCTTCCACTATATCTTTCACTTGTATGTCTTCTGGAGTAAACAACATTAATACTTTAAACGAATTCTTCAATAAATCATATCCAACCCAAATTAAATACAATGCTATCGCTAATGTTAACGCGCTGTCAACCCAAAACATTTGGTAAAATTTCATTAGTAAACCTCCAATTAACACAGCAACACTAGCTAACATATCTGTTAATAAATGTAAATATGCACTTCGCATATTCATATTAACATCTGCATCTTTTTTGAGCAACAACACACTAATACCATTAGCTATAATTCCTAAAAGAGATAACCAGATAACAAGGTTAGATTCGATTTCTTGAGGGTTTTGAAAACGTTTTATGGCTTCAATTATTAATAAAACAGCAATTATAATTAACGTTGATGCATTTATAAATGCTGCTAAAATTTCTGCTCTTTTATAGCCAAATGTTCTATGTATTGATGCTTTTTGTTTTGATAAAACATTAGCTATATAACTTACTATTAAAGATAAAACATCTGTAAAATTATGTAATGCGTCACTTAATAATGCTAAACTTCCAGATAATAAGCCGCCTACTACTTGGGCAGCAGTTATTAGAGTATTTAAAAATATAGAAATAACAAGATTTCTTCCTTTTAAATCTGGATGATGATGAGAATGATTATGAGAGTGCGAATTACCCATTTTAATTAGAAGTATCTATTTTCTCTACGCGTCGCTCGTGTCTTCCTTCTTCAAAAGCTGTATTTAAAAATGTATCTACAATTTCTATGGTTTGAGGTAAGGTTATAAAACGTGCTGGAATACTTAAAATATTTGCGTTATTATGTTGTCTTGCTAAAGCAGTAATTTCTTTGGTCCAACATAATGCAGAGCGAACGCCTAGGTGTTTGTTTGCTGTCATATTTGAACCATTGCCACTACCGCAAATAATAATTCCAAAATCGGAGTTTTTAGTTTCTACATCTTTTGCTACAGGATGAATAAAATCTGGATAATCTACACTATCATTAGTGTCTGTTCCATAATTTTTTACTGTAATTCCTTTTGTTTTAAGATGTTTTATAATAGCGAATTTATAATTTGTTCCTGCGTGATCGTTACCTATTGATATATTCATTTATAAATTATATTTAATAATTTTCGTGTAGATGGAAATTTTATTATTTTTCAGTTATAAAAGTACAAAATAAGGTTTGTAAAAACACTAAATGTGAATTACTATATTAATAAACTGTTTATATCTATTTATTATATTTTGAAATAAAAATTTTTATATTCCAATATTTATTACAATCGATATCTTTTATTTATTAGCCAAAAATTTAACTCACTTTTTAAAATAAACTTATGAAACAATAAAAGCATAGTATGAACATAAATTTTTTAAATACTTATTAATATTAAACGGTTAATTCAGGTTATAAACAACTGTTAATAGATGAAATAAAACGTTTAATAATAAGAGATTAAATATAAAAACAGTGTTAATTACTAGATAACAATATGTAAATTAAAACAATTCAAAAGAAAAGTAAAAAAAGTTATACTTATAATTAACACTCTATAAACATCATCATTTTTTAAAATTTATTAAAGAAGAAAATAATAATATAATATTATTTGTTAATAACACTTTTTAATAAAATTACTTTAAACTTTTTATTTTAAAAAAGGAATTTAATATTTAAACAGTAGATTTGCCCTTATTCAAATAGATATATGGCTAGAAAGAAGAAAAGAAGAGTTAATAACAAGAATACTTCCAACCTTACAAATACAATTTTAAATATACTTAAAAAAGATAGAAATAAATCTTTTAATTATAAACAAATTGCTTCAATACTTAACATTAATGATACTAGTAGTAGAAATCAAATCAATAAAAAACTACTGCAATTAAAAGCTAAACAAGAGATTGAAGAAATAGAAAGAGGTAAATATAAAGCTATTGTAAATACCGAATATTATACAGGAATTTTAGACTTAACATCTAAAGGTTCAGGCTATGTTGTTTGTGAAGCTTTTGAAGATGATATTTTTATTGCTTCAAATAATATTAATAAAGCACTACATAATGACGAAGTAGAACTTTATATTTATAAAAGAAGAAAAAGAGGAAAATTAGAAGGGGAAATAACACAAATAATTAAAAGAGCAAGAACAGATTATGTTGGTGTAATTCAAATTCATAAAAGCTATGCTTTTGTTATTGCAGATGATAATAAAATGTATAAGGATATTTTTGTTCCTATTAATAAAATTAATAAAGCGAAAGAAGGAGATAAAGTTATAGTTAAACTTGAAGATTGGCCAGAAAAAGCCGATTCTCCTTATGGGAAAGTTACTAAAATACTTGGTAAACCTGGAGAACACAATACTGAAATACATTCTATTTTAGCAGAGTATGGTTTACCTTATGAGTTCCCTTATAAGGTTGAAGAGTTTGCTAATAAATTAGATACATCAATTACTAAAAAAGAAATTAAAAAACGTCGAGATATGAGAGACGTTTTAACCTTTACTATCGATCCAAAAGATGCTAAAGATTTTGATGACGCTTTATCTTTTCAAATACTAGACAATGGAAATTACGAAATAGGAATTCATATAGCAGATGTATCTCATTATTTACAAGAAGGCACCATTTTAGATGATGAAGCTTACGAACGCGCAACCTCTGTTTATTTAGTAGATAGAGTCGTACCAATGCTACCTGAAGTTTTATCAAATAACGCTTGTTCACTTCGCCCAAAAGAAGAAAAATATACATTTTCAGCAATATTTCAACTTAATGATAAAGCCGAAATAAAAAACCAATGGTTTGGAAGAACAGTAACTTATAGTGATGCTCGTTTTGCCTACGAAGAAGTTCAAACAGTTATTGAAACTAAAAAGAGTGTTATTCCAAAAGAAGTTTCACTGACAGGAAAAGAATATAAAACAACACAAGAAGTAGCTTATGCTATTTTAAAGTTAAATGAATTAGCTAAAATTTTAAGAAGAAAACGAATGAATTCTGGAGCGATATCATTTGATAAAGTAGAAGTAAAGTTCAATCTAGACAAAGAAGCAAATCCAATTGGAGTTTATTTTAAAACTTCTAAAGATGCAAATAAACTTATTGAAGAATTTATGTTACTTGCAAATAAAAAAGTAGCAGAGTTTATAGGAAATAAAAAACAACAAAAGACGTTTATTTATAGAGTACATGACAAACCAAACGATTCTAAACTTGCAATATTAAAAAGCATTGTTTCTCGGTTTGGATATAAACTAAATTTTAACAATAGTAAAACCACTTCAACTTCATTAAATAATTTATTAAAAGAAGTGAATGGAAAAAAAGAACAAAATTTAGTAGATACACTCACTATTAGAAGTATGAGTAAGGCTGAATATACTACAAAAAATATAGGACATTATGGTTTAGCATTCGATTATTACAGTCATTTTACATCTCCAATTCGTCGTTATCCAGATGTTATGAATCATCGCTTATTACAATATTATTTAGATGGAAAAAAATCTGCCAATCAAGATGTTTATGAAGATAAGTGTAAACACTCAAGTAATATGGAATATCTTGCTACAAAAGCAGAGCGAGATTCTATAAAGTATATGCAGATTAAGTTTATGCAAGATCATAAAGACCAAGAGTTTTTAGGAGTTATTTCCGGTGTAACTGATTGGGGAATTTATGTGGAGATTATAGAAAATAAATGCGAAGGCATGGTTAGAATTCGCAACATTAAAGACGATCATTATGTTTTTGATGAAAGCCAATATGCTCTTATTGGAAACAACACAAAAAATATGTATCAGCTAGGGGATGAAGTAATTGTAAAAGTTAAACAAACAGATTTGGCGAGGAGGCATCTGGATTTTCGCTTAATTGGTAAAAAAGAGGCATAGTTATTGATTTACAGAAACAACAAACAACAAATATATGAAACGCATATTTACAGTCTTAACAATTTTAATCACTTCAGTGACAATAGCACAAAACGATATAAAAAAAACTATTGGAGAATTTACCGAACTAAAAGTATTTGATTTAATTGAAGTGAAATTAGTTAAATCGAAAGAAAACAGAATTGTAATATCTGGAAAAAACACCGAAGATGTTGTGATCATTAATAAAAACGGAAAGTTAAAAATTAGAATGAATCTTGAAGAAAGGTTTGATGGAAAAAATACTTCAGTAACTTTATTTTATACTAATGTAGATATTTTAGATGTCAACGAAGGTGCTATAATTTCTTCCGAAGACACGATTAAACAATACGAAATAGATCTTAAAGCACAAGAAGGCGGAAAGATTATTATAGATTTAAAAGTAAAAGTAGCAAATGTAAAAGCTGTATCTGGAGGCATAATTGAAACACATGGAACAGCAACTTCGCAAAGCGTTTCTTTAAATACTGGAGGTATTTACAAAGGAAAAGATTTAAAAACCGAAAACACAAAAATCAATATTAGAGCAGCAGGTAATGCAGATGTAAAAGCGTCAGAGATTGTAGATGTTAAAATAAGAGCAGGAGGAGATGTGTTTGTTTACGGCAACCCTAAAACCATAAAAGAGAACCGTGTTTTTGGAGGCAGAGTAAAAAGAATGGAATAATAATTTTACTGACTAATAAAAGAAATAACTGTTAGTTCTTTTATTATATTTGTAAAACTTCATTTAAATGCTGAATTTTAATTCAGCATTTTTATTTAACAATAACATGATAGAGGATATTCGAGCGGCAATTCCATTAGGCTTTTTTCTAGCCTTTATGATTGGACCTGTTTTTTTTGTTCTTCTAGAAACAAGTGTTACCAAAGGATTTAGAGCTGCGGTTGCGTTTGATTTAGGAGTAATTATTGCAGATGTCTTCTTTATTACTTTAGCATATTTTAGTAGTTTTCAACTTTTAGAAAATTTAAGCAATCAACCAGGTTTATTTGTTTTTGGTGGCACATTATTAGCAGTTTACGGTATTATCATATTCCTTAAAAAACCTCAAAAAGGCACAAACGAAATAAGCGAAATTAAATTTATTAAGACTAACTATTTAGGGCTTTTCATCAAGGGATTCCTGCTAAATTTTATAAATATTGGTGTTTTAGTGTTTTGGCTAGGTGTAATAATTATTACTGGACCTAGTTTAGAAAACGACATAAATAGATTTTATGTGTTCTTCGGAACAATGATTTTAGCATATTTTATAACCGATTTGTTTAAAATTCTTCTCGCAAAACAGCTTAAAAGAAAATTAACTCAAAGCCGTATTTTAAAAGTAAAAAAATTATTAGGCCTAATTCTCGTTATTTGCGGCCTTGTTTTAATAATAAAAGGATTTTTACCCAAAGACCAATTAAATCCACAAGACCTTATAGAAGAAATAGCAGAATAAAAAAAGAGATACAATTTTATATCTCTTTTTTTGAGGCGTCTAGCGGATTCGAACCGCTGTAGATGGTTTTGCAGACCACTGCCTAGCCACTCGGCCAAGACGCCTTTTTAGGACAGCAAATTTAACAAAAATATAGTCTTTTCAACGCTACTCTAAGCATTTTCTTTTTTCCGAAAGCGTTATTGTTGCCATTCCCACATCACCACCAATTGGAGGATTTATTTTAGAAACAGAAATAATCACTTTTGTAACCAAGCCGCTTTCAATAAAAACCCTATCCAAAATACGTTTCGTTACAGTTTCAAGAAGTTTGGAAGGAATATTCATTTCCTCTTTCACAATCTTATTAAGCAGCACATAATCTACTGTATCATTTAAGTTGTCCGTCTTACTAGAGGAACTTAAATCTGCTTTAACAACCAGATCAATCCTATATTCACTACCAATTTTTGTTTCTTCCTTAAGGCAGCCATGGTAAGCATAGACCTTTATATTTTCAACTTTTATTATTCCCAAATCTAGTTCTTTTAAA
>QMOV01000031.1 GCA_003650305.1 Bacteroidota bacterium
GAGAGAGGATTATCAATGTTGTCGAAGTCTTGGCTTCACCGTGTATACTAATCTTAATTCTCTCTTTTGTTCTTTCTGATTATATCTCTAATATAAGAGATTGTAAACTTAAGACGTGTATAAATCATCGTGCAATAAGTGATTAAACCAAAGTTAGTACATACAAATAAAGCAAGTAATAAACCGAAAATGAAGTGCATAAAAATGCCCAACGCCTCATACACAGACCGTTAAACAAACTTAAAAATCACATTCGTTCTGGTACATTAATACCTAATAAACTCAACGCATTTTTAATAGTGTTCGATACTACTTGAGAGACTTGCACTCTAAAGATTTTTTCACTGTCTTTTTCGGCACCAAGAATAGATACGCTTTGATAGAATGAATTAAAGCCTTTTACCAAATCGTAAGTATAGTTAGCTATTAATGCTGGACTATGATTTTTGGCTGCATTTTGTATTAATTCTGGAAATAATTGTAATTGCTTGATGAGTTCTTTTTCTTTTTTGTGAAGTGTAATAGCATCAACCTTTATTGCTATATCAAAATTAGCTTTACGTAATATCGCTTGAATTCTAGCGTAAGTATATTGTATAAATGGTCCTGTATTACCTTGAAAATCTACAGATGCTTCAGGATCGAATAGTATGCGTTTTTTAGGATCGACCTTTAAAATAAAATATTTTAAAGCACCCAAACCAATTGTATTATAAATGGTTTGCTTTTCGGCTTCATTATATTCTTCAAGCTTTCCAAGGTCTTGAGAAATCTCTTTTGCAGTTTTAGCCATTTCTATTATTAAATCGTCGGCATCAACAACAGTTCCTTCTCTACTTTTCATTTTTCCGCTGGGTAAATCTACCATACCATAACTTAAATGAAACAGGTTTTTAGCCCAATCGAATCCTAATTTCTTCAATATTAAAAACAAGACTTTAAAGTGGTAATCTTGCTCGTTACCAACGGTGTAAACCATGCCTCCAACATCTGGATAATCTTTAATACGCTGTATTGCTGTACCAATATCTTGTGTCATGTAAACTGCTGTACCGTCAGAACGTAAAACGATTTTTTCGTCCAGACCATCTTCGGTTAAATCGCACCATACTGAACCGTCTTCTTTTTTGAAAAAAACGCCAGTTTTTAATCCTTCAGCAACAAATTCTTTTCCAAGAAGATAGGTATCGCTTTCGTAATAAAGCGCATCAAAATCTACTCCAAGATTTTTGTAAGTAATATCAAATCCTTCATAAACCCATTGGTTCATGGTTTTCCAAAGAGCAACAGTTGCTTCATCTCCTGCTTCCCATTTTAGGAGCATGTCTTGAGCTTCAAATAAAATTGGCGCCAGTGTTTTTGCTCCATCAATAGAAAATCCGTCTTCAACTAAAGTTTGTATTTCCTTCTTATACTCTTGATCAAACTTTACATAATAATTTCCAACCAATTTATCGCCTTTCAGTCCAGAACCTTCAGGAGTTTCACCATGTCCAAACTTTTTATAAGCCAACATGCTTTTACAAATATGAATACCACGATCGTTTATAATCTGTGTTTTATAAACTTTATTGCCAGCAGCTTTTAAAATTTCGGCTACACTATAACCTAACAAATTGTTTCTTATATGTCCTAAATGCAATGGCTTATTAGTGTTTGGTGAAGAATACTCAACCATTATTGCTTTTCCGTTAGGGTCTGTTTCTACGAAACCAAACTTATCATCATCTTTTATTGTATTAAAAAAGTTTAGAAAAAAGACATCTGCTATTACTATATTTAGGAATCCTTTAACTACATTAAAACTCTTAACCTCATCTAGATTTTTAACCAAATAATTTCCTAAATCTTCACCAAGTTGTGCAGGATTCATTTTAACAACTCTCAACATAGAAAAAGTTACTACAGTAATATCGCCTTCAAATTCTTTACGAGTTGCTTGAAATTCTACTGTCTCCAATTCTAAATTAAATAGCGATAAAAATGCTTTTTTTATATGATATGCTAACGTTTTTTGAATGTTCATTTTTAAACTAAAAATTAAGATGCAAAGATAGAACTTTTCTTAAAGTTATTAGAATAGAAAATTAGTGAACCATTTCTTGTTAAACTAAAGAAAAAAAAGTTAAATTGAGACTAATTAATATTGAAGAGTTTGCCAGCTAATAATATATTTTAATATTTTGTTAACAAATTAATGGTCAATACGTTACGCGTAATTTGCATTTCGTCGATGAAAGTGCCGTTTTTCTATGATTTTTACTTTTCATCGATAGGACGTGTTTTCAAAATAAAATTACATTCATTTCATCTAATTTTTTGGTATTAAAACGCAGAAATTAGGCTTTTTAATTCCTTTTAGCAATTTTTACAATGCTATTAATTACAGCCCAAATGAAAATAACGCCTACTATTTGTAATAAGGCAAATTTATTGCCTTATAGTGTATGCTTAATTTTCCTCTCCCTCAAGGCAAGTTTAGGTCATGCTTTATTTGTAGTGCCTAAAATCTCATGCAGTTTATGAAACAGTTAATTACCTTAACTGCAATATTTTTATTAACTATCTGCTCTAGTTATTCCCAAACCAATGAGCAAGACAGTCTTACCATATTGTTAGCATATCAAAAACAAGATTCTGCAAAGGTTGACACTTCACTAGAACTCATTAAATCACTTTACTACGCAAACAACTATAAAAAGGCTTTATTATATATTAATCAGAGTGAAAAGTTAGCATCTATGCTAAAATATGATAAAGGTACTGCTGAGATTAAATATTTTAAAGCACTTATTTATACTCAAAAAGATGACTATTATAACGCATTAGATAATTATAGCAAATCGGCACATTTATTTAAACAATTAAATGATTCTTTAGGAATTGCCAAAGTGAATAATAGTATTGGACTTATTGAAATAAAACGTGGAAATTATAACAAAGGCCTTCGGTTTTCTTTATCTGCTTTAAATATTTTTGAAAAGAAAAATTTGAAACAGGAATTAAGTTTAGCTTATAATAACTTATCTGAAGCTTACTTTAACACTAAACAATTTGATAAAGCATTAGAATTTAACTCTAAAGCTCTACAAGTTAGGGAGCAATTAAAGGATACTACAGGAATTATTTTATCAACAAATAAAATTGCCCAGCTCTATTCTATGCGTAAAGAACATAGAAGAGCAATTGAATATTACGAGAGAACTTTAAATTATCTTGATGCTGAAAAAGACAAGGATATTCGTGGAGACATTTTACCAAAAATAGGCAAAGAATATTTACAATTTAACGATTTTGAAAAAGCGACAACCTATTTGTTTGATGCCTTAAATCTTAACAGGTCTATAAAAAACAATACTGGGATTTTAAAATCGCTGAATAATCTAGCTAATCTCAATTTAAAACTTAATAAAGTTAGACTAGCAGAGTTTCATTTAAATGAAGCTTATACACTTACAACTCAAGTTGATAATGATGAAGAATTATTAGAAAATTATAGATTAAGAGTAGTCATAGATTCAATAAAAAAAGATTACAAGAACGCTTTTAATTGGCAAAGAGAATATCATGCTTTAAAAGCTAAAATTGAAAAAGCAAATGCAATTCCGCTAACCTTCGATGAACCTTCAAATATTGATACTACTTTTGATAATGCAACAATCTCTCAAAACACAACAGTTAGTGATAACACAATCACAAAAAAATTAAAACTAATTATTTACGGTCTTATAATAGTTCTAATTATTTTAGGTGCTATTTTAATTAGCATTCTAATACGCAAAAAGATTAAGAGCACTTCTATTACACAACTTGAAGAAACAAACGAGCAATTTATACTCGAAAAAGAGGCTATTTTAGAGCAGATTAAACATTTAGAAGACATAAATCAAGTTAAGGATAGGTTGTTTTCTATTGTATCTCACGATTTAAAAGATTCTATTACCTCAATAAAAGCCTTTTTAGATTTGCTTAAAGAAGATAGTATTTCTAAAAAAGAGTTCGATGACTTAATTCCTGAATTAAGTGATAATGCTGATAATGCTTCAGCATTATTATTGAATTTACTGAATTGGTCTAAGTCTCAAATGCAAAATTTAGAACCAAAACCAGAGTCATTTAACATTCAGGATGTCTTTAAAGAAAAAATGAGTTTAATTCAGAAAAAGGTTGAACAAAAAAGAATTGTTCTTTTAGACGAATCTATAAAAGACTTTGTTTTTGCAGACAGAAGTATGATAGAGATTGTTATTCAAAACCTACTCGCTAATGCTGTAAAATTTTCGAAAATAGGAGATGTTATTACCATTTCTAATAGAGAACGTAATAGCAACGTTCTTATTTGTATAGAAGATACAGGTATTGGTATTTCTAAAGAAAACCAAAAGAAACTATTTGAAAATAGTGGTTTTACCACCAGAGGCACTAACGAAGAAAAAGGAACTGGTTTGGGGCTTTCTATATGTAAAGATCTTGTAGAACTTAATAATGGTACTATTTGGGTTGAAAGCGAACCTAATCTAGGTAGCAAATTTTTTGTTGAGTTGCCAAAAATTAAATCTGTGTCTTAATAGCACTAATTTGCTTTTGGTAAAAAAACTTCTGCCATCATACAACGTGCACTTCCGCCTCCGCAAGCCTCAATTATATCTAAAGAGCTAGACAAAAATTTTCCATGTTTTTCTAAAGTAATGATTTGATTTTTGCTCAACGAATTATAAGCTACTTGACTCATAATGATATAAGACGCATCATCCTTACCTTTAACTTGTAACATATTACCAGCAAAATTATTCACTTGACTTTCGGTAATATCTATAATTTCTTTATTTGTGGCTTTTAAATGTTTAACGACATTTTTACGTTCGGTTTTATTGTCTATACTATCTAAACATATAACTGCAAAAGTCTCTCCTATACACATCATTACATTGGTATGATAAATCGCCAAACGTTCTCCATTAACAGTTTGATTTGCTGAAAATATTATTGGAGTATATTCAAAATCTTCACAAAACTCTATTAACAAACCCTCATCTGCTCTTTGAGATAAGGCACAATACGCTTTTCGGTTTACACGATCTAAGACTAAACTTCCTGTGCCTTCAAGAAAAATATTTTCCTCTTCAGCACTTGTATAATCTATAATATTATTGATTATATATCCTTGTCTTTCTAATTGTTGTAATACATCTTCGCGACGTTCTAATCGTCTATTTTTTGCAAACATTGGGTACAAGCCAACTGTACCTCTATCGTGAAATGATATCCAGTTATTAGGAAAAATAGAATCTGGCGTATCATTTTCATTTGTATCATTAATCAAAATAACATTAACACCAATCTTGAGCAGCTTTTCTACAAAAACATCAAACTCATGTTGCGCTTTAAAATTTACAGTTTCTGGCAATATATTATCGAGCACTTTTTGATAATAATTATTTACAGCAGTTTGTTCGTTCATCCTAAAATTTATAGGACGAATCATTAGTATTGTATTTGTGGTTTGTTCCATTTAAAGTTTATAATTAGCAAAATTAAAGCTTTATAAATTAAATGATATTAACTTTCCTTAAAGTCTTATTCCAATCCCAAATTCAACTGCTTCAGCATCTACTCCATGTGCTTTTAATGTTAATGCCGCAAACCATTTATCGGAAAAATAACGTTTTAGCCCAATTCTAAAATAGGTTCTACCTTCAAAATCAAATGGATAGTACAGATAATATCCAAATTGAGTTATAACAGACATCTTGTTAATAAATAGTTCGTGTCCTACAAAAACTCCAACACGTTTATAATCGGCTTCCCCATCTTCATTGCGTTCTGGAAAAGCTACTGCATTGTATTTAATATACTCCTTTAAAAAATTGGAAAGAAACACATCTGTTCCAAATTGAAATGCACTTTTGTGGTTTATTCTTTTATCTGCATATGCAGAAAAAATATAAAACGGAAATTGTCCGCTATCTATAACATCGCTTTCATTTATACCGCTTCTAAAAATAAAATTATACTTTATAGGTTGTGTGAATTTATCTTCTTTAGATATTGTGTTTACATATTCTGGATCTTCTTCATCCAAATTATACGTTACACCTATATTTAATGTTATTGAATTAATACTCGTATTTGGTGCTTTTACATTTGCATTAGAATAATGAATTAAAGATAATCCAGCTTGTAAACCAAACCTATCAATAATTCGTTCTTTTTTATAATTAAGCATTACATAAGTACTGCTCATAAATTTAGAACCAAAGGCTATGTTTTTGTGGTTATTTATTTTATCGTAAGGATTTGTTGTAAGTGCTAAACCTTGTCCAATCCTTAACATTAAATTACGCTTGAAGAAGTAAAAATTATAATGTGCATAAAATGCATAGCTATTTCCTAAAACATCATTTTTTAAATTTTGATAATTGAATGAAACGCCATAATCTGGATAGTTAAAACGTTGTTCCCAATCCTTGTGCCCAAAAGTTTTTTTATTCCAACTTAAAATAAAGCCCTCTGGATGACCTTTAATTAAATGAAGAATACTTGTGTTGTGCAAAGCGATATTTCCTTTAAAATAACTAACATCTACATAAGAAGATGATGTTTGATTATCTTGTGATAAAATAACACCAAAAAACAAACATAAAATGTAGGTTAAACTTTGCTTCATTTATTTTATTTGTGAAGCAAATGTAATAGAATAAGTAAATATTCAGTACTTAAAATACACTAAAGTTGAAAGTGTCTAAAGTTATTTTAAATATACTAAAAGTTAAGTCCATTTCTTTTTTACATTTAAACGTTAAGAATAATCTCTAAAAAGAAATGAATTTTTAAAATTCCTCTTAAGTACCTATTTGTTAAAATATCTGTGAAGCAATAGCTTTTATATTATCACTTTTTCCCATTGAGTAGTAGTGCAACACAGGAATTTCTGCTTTTTGTAGTTCTTTGGATTGTTGAACACACCATTCAATCCCAACTTCTCGAACTGCTTTATTATCTTTACATTTTACGACTGCTATAATTAATTCTTCAGGCAAATCTACATGAAAACGATGCGGAATTAAATTCAACTGCTTTTTTGTTGCAATAGGTTTTAATCCTGGAATAATTGGTACAGTAATACCTCCTTTTCTACATTTATCTACAAAATCGAAATATTTTTGATTGTCGAAAAACATTTGAGTTACAATATATGTTGCTCCTTTTTTGATTTTTTTCTTTAAAAAATGGATATCGCTATCTAAACTCGGTGCTTCCATATGCTTTTCAGGATATGCAGCCACACCAATACAAAAATTGGTTGAAGAGGTGTTTTGTAAATCTTCATCGAGATAAATCCCTGTGTTTAAATCTTCAATTTGAGAAACTAAATCACTTGCAAAAACATGTCCTTCCTTTTCTGGCTTAAAATAGGCTTCACTTTTTACTGCGTCTCCTCGTAAAGCCATAACATTATCAATATCCAGAAAATCTAAATCTATCAAAAAATTTTCGGTGTCCTCAATTGTAAATCCTCCACACAAAATATGCGGAATTGCATCTACTTTATACTTGTTTTGGATTGCTGCACAAATGCCAACAGTTCCTGGTCGTTTTTTTACCACTTGCTTTTTTAACAAGCCATTTTCCTGCTCTTTAAACACATATTCTTCTCTATGGTAGGTTACATCAATAAAAGGTGGCTTAAACTCCATTAAGGTGTCAATATTATCAAAAATAGATTGGATATGTTGCCCTTTTAGAGGAGGCAATATCTCGAAGGAAAACTGTGTATTCCCGTTTGCATTTTTTATGTGTTCTGTTACTTTCATAAGCCTCCCAAACCCCTCCAAAGGAGGGGATTTACAGATGTCTTTTAAATTAATATAATTTTTTTATTCTTTTGCCCAATTTTTCCATTTCCTTTGGGAAGGTTAGGATGGGCTTAAATTCGCGTTTAACAACTTTCGTGCTTCATCAATATTTATATTTCTTCGTTTAGAATAATCTATTAACTGGTCTTCAGTTATTTTACCAAGACCAAAATATTTGGCTTCTTTATTTGCAAAATAGTACCCACTAACACTCGCTGCTGGCCACATTGCCAAACTTTCAGTAAGTGTAACACCTATATTTTCTTCTACTTTCAAGAATTTCCAAATAGTATTTTTTTCTAAATGGTCTGGACATGCTGGATAACCTGGAGCTGGACGAATGCCTTTATACGATTCTTTTATTAATTCTTCGTTTGAAAAATTCTCTGTTGAATTATAAGCCCAGATGTCTTTTCTCACGTGTTTATGTAAATATTCTGCAAAAGCTTCTGCCAATCGATCTGCTAAAGCCTTTATCATAATTGAATTATAATCATCATGATTTGCTTCAAATTTTTCTGCTAATTCTTGCGTTCCAAAACCTGTTGACACACAAAAACATCCTAAATAATCTTGCTTTCCAGAAGTTTTTGGTGCAATAAAATCGGCTAATGATAAATTTGGAGCACCTTCTCTTTTCTTTAATTGCTGGCGAAGTGTTAGGAATTTATATGTTTTGTTATTCATAAGATTCTTCTCTTCGTTAAGAATGACAGATGATACTTCAATATCATCATCATTTATTGAGTTAGCAGGAAATAATCCGAAGATGGCTTTTGCTTGAAGTAACTTTTCATCAAAAATTCGTTTCAACAATATTTTAGCATCAGCAAATAACTCTGAAGCTTGTTTGCCTACAACTTTATCTTTTAAAATATTTGGATATTTGCCATGTAAATCCCAGCTTCTGAAAAAAGGCGACCAATCAATATAAGTTTCTAATTTTCTAATATCAAAATCTTGAATTGTTTGAATCCCTAATTGCTTTGGTTTTACAATTTCAGTAGTATTCCAATCAATTTTAAATTTATTTTTTCGAGCAGCTTCTATTGATATATATTCTTTCTTTTTTGAGCGGTTTAAAAATTGTTCTCTAAATGCATCGTACTCTTCTCTGATTTGTTCTTTATATACTTTGTTGTCTTTTTTTAATAGATTCCCAACTACAGTTACAGCTCTAGAAGCATCATTGACATGAATAACTGTATGATTATAATTAGGTGCGATTTTTACTGCTGAATGTGCTCTAGATGTTGTTGCTCCACCAACCATTAAAGGAATATTAAAATCTTGTCTTTCCATTTCTTTAGACACATACACCATTTCATCTAATGATGGTGTAATTAATCCACTGAGCCCAATAATATCTACTTGCTGTTTTTTAGCTTCTTCAATAATTTTTTCTGGTGGAACCATAACTCCTAAATCGATGATCTCGTAATTGTTACAACCTAAAACGACACTTACAATATTTTTGCCAATATCATGCACATCACCTTTAACTGTAGCCATGAGAATCTTGCCAGCAAATTCTACTTTTCCATCTTTTTCAGCTTCAATAAAAGGTTGTAAATAGGCTACTGCTTTTTTCATAACTCGAGCAGATTTAACCACTTGAGGCAAAAACATCTTTCCGCTTCCGAAGAGATCTCCAACCACATTCATTCCAATCATTAAATGTCCTTCTATTACTTCTATTGGTCTTGAAACCGATTTTCTTGCTTCTTCAACATCTTCAATAATAAAAACATCAATTCCCTTTACAAGTGCATGTGTTATACGCTCTTGTAAAGTATCATTTCGCCATTCTTGAATAATAGAATCTTCTTGTTTCTTTTGACCTTTTACAGTTTCAGCAAACTCTAATAATCGCTCGGTTGCATCATCTCTTCTGTCGAATAAGACATCTTCTACACAGTCTAATAAATCTTTAGGGATTTCGTCGTAAACTTCTAACATTGCAGGATTAACGATACCTAAATTCATTCCATTTTGTATGGCATGATATAGGAAAGCTGAATGCATGGCTTCACGAACCGTATCGTTTCCTCTAAACGAAAAAGATACATTACTCACGCCTCCTGAAACATTTGCATAAGGTAGATTCTCTCGAATCCATTTGGTAGCATTGAAAAAATCTAATGCATTCTTACGATGTTCATCCATTCCTGTTGCAACAGGAAAAATATTAGGATCGAAAATAATATCTTGAGGTTTAAAATTGACTTGATTAACCAAAATATCATACGAACGATTACAAATATCGATACGTCTTTGGTATGTATCTGCTTGTCCATCCTCATCAAAAGCCATCACAATTACCGCAGCTCCATAACGTTTTACTAATTTTGCCTGACGGATAAATTCTGCTTCTCCTTCTTTTAAACTAATAGAATTTACTACGCTTTTCCCTTGAACAACTTGCAAACCTGCTTCAATAATTTCCCATTTGGAACTATCAATCATAATTGGAACACGAGAAATATCAGGCTCTGAAGCTATAAGATTTAAAAAGGTTGTCATGGCTTCAACACCATCTAACATACCTTCGTCCATATTAACATCGATGATTTGCGCTCCGCCTTCTACTTGATGTCTTGCTACTTCGAGTGCTTCATCAAATTTCTCATCTTTTATTAATCGTAAAAACTTACGTGATCCAGTAACGTTTGTTCTTTCACCTATATTAATGAAATTGCTTTCTGGTGTTACAACCAATGGCTCTAATCCTGAAAGTGTTAGATATCTGTTTATTTTATTTAACATTTTAGTTTAGCTCTATTATTATTTCTTTATTCATTTTCTTTGCTTGTCCAAAGAAAACGAACCAAAAGAAAGGACACTTTTCCGAGGAATTTTTTCCGATTTATTTAATCGGAAAAACCCTTTGTCAAAACTTCGCGTTTCGCTTCACTTCACATTCATTTCGAAGTTTTGCCAACACATTCTGCGGAAAAGGTTTCGATGCTTTGCATCGATTCTGTTTAAACATATACTTTTAATTGTCTTGGTTCATAATTTTTAGCAACATCTGCAATGGCTTTAATATGTTCTGGATTTGTACCACAACAACCTCCAATAATATTTATTAAACCATCTTTTAAATAATCTTCAATTAATAACTGCATTTGCTCTGGAGTTTGGTCATATTCTCCAAAAGCATTTGGTAATCCTGCATTTGGGTGTGCTGATGTAAAAAATTCTGTTTTATTTGATAATCGCTGCATATATGGCTTCAACTGCTCTGCTCCAAGTGCACAATTAAAGCCTACACTTAATAATGGAATATGAGAGATTGATGTTAAAAACGCTTCTACTGTTTGTCCAGATAAGGTTCTTCCAGAGGCATCCGTTATTGTTCCAGAGACCATAATTGGAATCTCCATATTTCTTTCTTCTAAAACTTCATCTATGGCAAATAAGGCTGCTTTAGCATTAAGTGTATCGAAAATGGTTTCAACCAATAACACATCAACGCCTCCATCTATTAAAGCTTCTATTTGTAGTTTGTAAGCGATACGTAATTCGTTAAAAGTAATGGCACGATATTCTGGTCTGTTAACATCTGGAGATAAACTCGCCGTTTTATTTGTTGGACCAATGCTTCCTGCAACAAAACGTTCTTTATCTGGATTTTGTTTAGAGAATTCATCAGCTACCTGTTTTGCGATTTTAGCAGATTCGTAATTTAACTCATACACTAAATCTTCCATATTATAATCTGCCATTGCTATGGAGGTACTAGAAAATGTATTAGTCTCAACAATATCTGCACCAGCTTCAAAGTATTTGTGGTGTACATCTGCAATAGCATTAGGCTGTGTGAGGGACAATAAATCGTTATTCCCTTTTAATGATGTTGGATAGTCTTTAAAGCGCTTTCCTCTGAAATCTTCTTCAGAAAAATTATAACGCTGAAGCATTGTTCCCATAGCACCATCGAGTACTAAAATGCGTTTTTGTATGGCTTGATAAATTTTTGACATTTTTGATAATTTGTATCAATATGTCATCAGGAAAGTAAGAAAAATTACTCTAGTTATCTGTCTAATTAAACACATTAGAAGAATGTAGCACCTTCTTTAATATAAAAGGGTTGCTAAGGTTTCAACGGGTCTTTTCCCTCCACCTTTCGTGATAACAATCAATACGTTTGTGAACTTGTGTACAAATAAAAGAATTAATTTTTCATTTACACAATTATAAAGCTGAAATATAACTCTTATTCAAATAAATTAGAAGATAAATAACGATCTCCTCTATCGCAAATAACAGTTACAATAATACCTTTGTCTAATTCTTGAGCGACTTTTAAGGCACTTGCTACTGCTCCACCACTACTCATTCCAGCAAAAACACCTTCTTCTTTGGCTAGTTGACGTGTCATTAGTGCAGCCTCTTCTTCACTTACTTCTATGACTTGATCTACTTTTGATTTATCGAAAAATTTAGGTACATAGTCAAGCGACCATTTTCTTATGCCTGGAATTTTAGAACCATCGATTGGTTGTGCACCAACAATAGTTATATTTTTGTTTTTTTCTTTCAAATAAGTTGAAACTCCCATTATTGTTCCTGTTGTTCCCATGGCAGAAACAAAATGCGTTACTTCTCCTTGAGTGTCTTTCCAAATTTCTGGACCTGTAGTTTTATAATGTGCTTTCCAATTATCATCATTTTCAAATTGATTTAATAAAACATATCCTTTTTTATCTCGAAGTTCAAATGCTAAATCTCTAGAAGCTTCAATCCCTCTGTCTGAGGATGTTAAAATTACTTCTGCTCCATAAGCACGCATTGTTTTAACGCGCTCTTCGGTAGAATTATCTGGCATTACTAAAGAAATATTTAAACCAAAAAGTTTCGCAATAAAAGCTAATGCAATTCCAGTATTACCGCTTGTAGCTTCAACTAAATGTCCTCCTTTTTTAATATCGCCACGTTTAAGAGCTTCATTAATCATATTAAAAGCAGGTCTATCTTTAACACTTCCGCCTGGATTATCGCCTTCTAATTTAAGGAAAAGTCTAACTTTTTTATTTTTAATAATATTAGTAACTTCTATGAGTGGTGTATTTCCTATTTGGTCTGTTATACTATTACTATAAACCATTCTTTTTAGTTCTTATTTTAATTTCGTTTTGATAGGTTACAAGAGAATTTTCTGGAACTGATTTGGTTATCCAAACATTAGCACCAATAGTACTATTAGCACCAATAGTAATATCGCCTCCTAAAATTGTTGCATTTGCATAAATGGTTACATTATCTTCAATAGTTGGATGTCTCTTTGTTGATGACATACTTTTTTTAACCTGAATACCACCTAAAGTTACACCCTGAAAAATTTTCACATTATTTTTTATTATTGACGTTTCTCCTATTACAATTCCTGTTCCATGATCGACAAAAAATGAATCTCCAATTGTTGCTCCTGGATGTATATCAATTCCTGTAATGCCATGTGCATGTTCACTCATCATTCTAGGTAAAATGGGGATTCGTAATTTATACAATTCATGACTTAAGCGGTAAACGGAAATGGCATAAAATCCAGGGCTTGCTAAATAGACTTCTAGCAAGCTTTTTGTTGCAGGATCATTTTTTTCTATTGCAATAGCATCTAAATCTAATTTCTTTCTAATACTTAAGAACTGACCCTTAAAAGTATTCCAAACAGTTTCTTCATTTTCAATTGAAAGTTTGGACGCAATCTCTAAAAATGTAATTTTCAATACTGAAAGTTCTTCTTCCTTATTGTTGAGTTCTTCAAACAGAACATAAAACAATCGCTTTGTGAGAATTTCAATAGTGTCTTTTAAACGAACATTATAATTCTTTAACTCTTTTTTTTCTTCTAAAGGTAAATTCATTTGTATTCTTAATATGTTATATATCTAACACTAGTCGTTAAATCAATACATTATTTACACTATTAAAAATATATGCTTTTTAAGTTATTCAGTTAACAATCCTTTAGTAAGCTTGTTTAATTTAGTGACTTTTAAAGCAAAATCTCCTTTAATAGTTTTTGTAAACTGATTTAAATTTTGAGTTAGATCATTGATTTCTTCAGGAATTACCTCTTCAAAGAATTGACGTAATCGTTTAGCCATTGTTGGCGATTTACCGTTTGTAGAAATGGCAATTTTAATATTTCCTTTAGTTACAACTCCACCAAGATAAAAATCACATAACTCTGGTGTATCTGCTACATTTATTAATAGATTTCTGCTTTTAGCGTCTTTGTAAATTTGTTTATTTACATCTCGATTATTTGTAGCAGCAATGATTAAATCTTTATCACATAAGAAAGATTCTTCATACGATATTACAATCATGTTTATATCAAACCGATTTGCTAATGCTTTTGTGTCTTCTCTAAAAAAGGTAGCAACCATGTGCACATTTGCATTTGGACTTGACTTTAATAAAAATGTTAATTTTTCTAACGCAACATGACCTCCTCCAACAATTAAGGTTTGAAGTTGATACATTTTTAAAAATATTGGATATAAATTGTTCTTTTCCATTATTAAAATTTTAAGAATTAAATAGGTGCTATTTCTTCATTTAACGATTCACAAATTGTCGTTAATCTAACGCGATCGTTTACAACTTCTCCAATAACTATAATGGCAGGAGAAGACAATTTTTTTTCTGCTATAACTCGAGTAATCGTTTCAATAGTTCCAACTCCAAATTTTTCATTTTCGGTAGTTCCATTTTGAATAATTGCAACAGGAGTATTTTGTTTGTTTTCTTTTGAAAACACTTCAACTATTTCATTAAGCTTTCCCATTCCCATTAAAATCACAACAGTTGCAGAAGATTTTGTAGCTAATGCAATGTCGTTTGATAGTTTATGCGATTTTGTAGTTCCTGTAATTACCCAAAAACTTTCTGAAGTTCCTCTTTTTGTTAGTGGAATTCCTTGATAAGCAGGTACAGCTAAGGCTGATGATATTCCAGGAATCATAAAGGTTTCAATCCCAAATTGACGGACATAATCTATCTCTTCAGCACCACGACCAAAAACAAATGGGTCTCCACCTTTTAATCGTACAACATGTCCATGGCTTTTTGCTCTGCTTACTATAAGTTCATTTATCTGATCTTGTTGAAATGCAGAACATCCTTTGCGTTTACCTACAAAAATGGTTTCTGCCTCTTGAGACGCATAATTAAGTAAGTCTTTATTTATTAGTGCATCATATAATATTACATCTGCAGACTCCAAAGCTTTTATTGCTTTAAGTGTAATTAAATCTGGATCTCCTGGACCTGCTCCAACTATTGTTAATTTTGGAGTTCTTCTATACTTCATTTACTAATTCTTTTTCTCTATAGGCTTCAATGGTTTCAAAGAAATCTTTAGCTTGATTGATATATGTTTTTGCAAAATCGGAATCTGGTCGATTTTTATTTATTTGATACACCAATTCTTTAAACGACATTTGAAGCGTTATTTTATGAGTTTCAATAAAAGTCTCGTCAAATAAATTTATTATAGATGCTTGGCTATTTGTTTTTTTATCTTCTGTTAGCAACAGTGCTTTTGCTCCATTTACAAATGTAGCGTAGGCTTGATAAATAGCATCTGACCACTTATTATTTAAATAAGCATCTTCAGCTAAATCTAGTTTTTCTTGTGCTTCTATCAATAATGTTGCTACTAAATCTATGATAACTCCAGCACATTCTCCTATTCCAATTGTTTTTACATAATTATTAGTTGTTCCCCAATCTATATAATCATCCTGAGTTATATTACTAGTATCTGAAAGTGGTTTTAATAAATTGTAAAAATATTTTTCGCCTTTAATATCGTAATATTCTAAAAATGGCTTATTAGATGAATTATCTTCAAAATCGTTTAACAACAATCTTAAAGCATCAGGTCCCCTTTTAGATGGTATTTTAATTACCTTATCAGAAAATCTTCCTTTTCCATCTCCTAAAACACCTCCACCAAGTAAAATCTGAACAGCAGGAATCACCAATTTACCTACGTTAATGGACATGCCTTGAAAGCCTATATGTGCCATATTGTGCTGTCCGCAAGCATTCATACAACCACTAATTTTTATAGTAATCTCTTTATTATTAAGATATTGAGGATATTCTTCTTTAAGAACACGCTCAAGTTCTACTGCAATGCCTGTGCTACTCGCAATACCTAAATTACAGGTATCTGTTCCCGGACAAGCTGTAATATCTGTTGTTGAATTATACCCTAATTCTGTGAAACCTAATGTTTTTAATTCTTGGTAAAATAATGGTAGTAATTCCTTTTTTACATGACGAATAAGAATGTTTTGCCTTAAAGTAAAACGCAATTCGTCTGCTGCATAATTTTTAATTAAACGAGCTAACTCTCTTGCCTTTTGAGTTGTAAAATCTCCTAGCTTTACTTTAATACCAATTGCAAAAAGTCCATTTTGTTTTTGCGGAATTACATTTAATTCTTTCCATGTTTTAAATGTGGCTTCGTCTTCAATATTAATTTTTTTATTTGAAATTTTTGGAATTATAATTTCAGCATCAAAATTAGAAGTATCAATGATTACTTCTTTTTGTGATAACGCTTTTTGTTCTTCTTCAATGAGCTTTACAAAACTTTCTAAACCAATTTCGTTAATAAGAAACTTCATTCTCGCTTTTTGACGTTTGGTTCTTTCACCATGACGATCAAAAATACGCAAGACACTTTCTGTAACAGGAATAATTTTTTGGGTTGGTAAAAATTGATATAAGACATCTGCTGCTCTTGGCTGTGAGCCTAAGCCACCACCAAGTAATACTTTAAAACCTCTTTCGTTATTCTTGATTTTTGGGATGAATCCTATATCATGGATAAAACTCAATGCTGAATCTGAATCGGAAGAAGAGAAAGAAATTTTGAATTTTCGTCCCATTTCTTGACAGATAGGGTTTCTTAAGAAAAATTTAAAAACGGCATCTGCATAAGGCGAAACATCAAAAGGTTCGTTTATATCTATACCTGCTGTAGCACTCGCTGTAACATTTCTAACTGTATTACCACAAGCTTCACGTAGTGTTACATCATCTTTTTCGAGTTGTGCCCATAACTCTGGTGTTCGATCTAAACTTACATAATGTATCTGGATGTCTTGTCGTGTTGTAATATGTAATTTACCTGTAGAATATTCATCTGCAACAGCTGAGATTCTTAACAACTGATTACTTGTTACTTTGCCATATGGAAGCTTTAGTCGAATCATTTGCACACCAAATTGACGCTGCCCATAAACACCACGAGCTAATCGTAGGCTTCTAAAGAGCTCTTCGTTTATAAGACCTTCTTTAAATAATCGAATTTTTTTTTCTAATTCGATTATGTCTTTTTCAACTACAGGATTTTCTAATTCTGTTCTAAAACTTCTCATGCCCATCCTACCTTCCCAAAGGGAAGGAATTATTAATATTAATTTATTGAAGGTGAATACCACATTCTCTATGTGATAATACTTTTGTGACATCAAAATAAGAGTCGTTCTTTGGTAAATTATGAGCTTCTACATAATTATCTAAATCACCATCTGTCCAATAATAAAATGGACTTATTTTTAGAATTCCATCTTTACTCATACTTAATATATCTTGATAATTCCTGTATTGGGTTTGTCTCACTCTTATATTAGTAAACCATATTTCTGGCTTATGCTCTTTTAATGCTCTTCTAAAGGGTTCTAGTTTTACGATTTCGGTAAACGCTTCATGTTTTGGATCTGTAACTTCTGGTAACCCTAAAGTAGAATCTATAACTGCTCTACTTTGAAGTGGTACATAAGCATGAATATTTAATTGATACTTGTCAATAATATTTTTAGCATGTTCAAATGTTTCAGGTGTGTTATAGCCAGTATCACACCAAATAACATCTATATTTTTATCCTTACGAAAGAAAGTACTCAATAGCACAGCCGAATAAATACCAAAACTTGTTGTTACTATTTTCTTTTTAGATAAAGGCAAAGCCCAGTCGATAATTTCATCTGGTGTTTTATACCTTAATTCTTTATTTATTTTTTCTAAATTTAATTTTATCATTTTTTTTAATTTATATTATTACATGCTTTATTTTAGTTTTATAACACTTTCTAGAATCATAATTAATTTAATTTGTAACTAATCCTATCGGAATAGTAGATTATTGTGCTAAAATATTTCATTTTTTTTATAATCCAAACCTATTTTATTAAATAATTTGTTAAATTAAATCTGATAACGATTTATTATTATAGATTTTTAAGTTGCTATCTCTAATTTCTATCATTAATTTATAAACTGAACAAGCATTTTCGTCTGGGCAGTCATCACATTTTTCATAGAAATTTAAACTCACGCAAGATACCATTGCTATTGGACCTTCTAATATCCTCATTACTGAAGACATTTTAATATCTTTTGGATCCTTTAAAAGGTAATATCCACCACCTTTCCCCTTTTTTGAACCTAAAAATCCACTTTTTCGAAGTGTTAATAAAATACTTTCTAAAAACTTTTGAGAAATATTTTCATTTTTAGCAATCATAGCAATTGGAACAGGTTTATTGTCGGTTTTTCTCGCAATAAATGTTAGTGCTTTTAATCCATATTTTGTCTTTTTAGAAAGCATTTAACAAAGATACTTATTTTAATATTCATTGTAATGCTTGTTTTAAATCGTTAATAATATCATCTATATGTTCTAAACCTACAGAAACTCTAACCAAACCATCTGTAATACTTACTTCTAATCTATCTTCTTTAGATAATTTACTATGTGTGGTTGAGGCTGGATGTGTTACTATTGTTCTTGTATCTCCTAAATTGGCTGAAAGCGAACATAGTTGTATGGCATTCAAAAACTTACGCCCAGCTTCAACTCCTCCTTTTATTTCGAAAGCAACAATATTGCCTCCTTGCTTCATCTGTTTTTTGGCTATTTCGTATTGAGGATGTGATTTTAAAAATGGATATTTTACAAGATTAATATTTTTATGCTCTTCTAAAAATTCGGCAACTTTTAGTGCGTTTTCACAGTGTCTATCTACTCTAACTGCAAGTGTTTCTAAACTTTTAGATAAAATCCAAGCATTAAATGGTGACAATGCTGGTCCTGTATTTCTTGAAAATAAATAGATTTCTCTAATTAAATCTGCTCTACCAACAGTAACTCCGCCAAGTACTCTCCCTTGACCATCTATTAATTTTGTAGCAGAGTGAATTACTAAATCTGCACCAAACTGTATAGGATTCTGTAGATAAGGCGTTGCAAAGCAATTGTCTATTACTAGCAGTAAATTATGCTTTTTTGCAATCTTACCCAAAAGTTCTAAATCCAAAATATCAACAGCAGGATTTGTAGGTGACTCTGCATATAAAATTTTTGTGTTAGGTTGAATTAAATTTTCAATTGTATCTACTTCATTCACTTTAAAATAGCTTGTAGTAATATTCCATTTGGGCAAATATTTAGTAAACAATGTATGTGTTGAGCCAAATACCGATTGTGCAGATACAATATGATCACCAGAATCTAATAATGCTGCAAAGGTCGAAAACACAGCAGACATTCCTGTAGCAAAAGCATATCCAGATTCGGCACCTTCTAACAGACAAATTTTATCTACAAACTCAGAGGTATTAGGATTTGTAAATCGACTATAAATATTGCGTTCTTTTTCTTCGGCAAAAGATGCTCTCATATCTTCAGCATCTTCAAAAACATAACTCGACGTAAGATATAATGGATTAGAATGCTCTAAGAATTGAGTGCGTTCTATTTGGGTTCGAATAGCTTTAGTTTCAATATGCTTATTTATTTCATTCATAATTATGCTGTTACTTTTAATGTATTTGATTTTAATTGAAAAACAGGATCTAGCAATTTTGATAATTGTTCATATTCAATTAAAAATCCGTCATGACCATGAATAGATTTAATTTCTCCTATGGTTACATTTTCTTTCATGCTTTTTAAATCTACATATGTATTCCAGTTTTCTTCAGCTTTAAAAAACAAATCTGAATTGATGGTAATGATATAAATATGAGATTTTATGGCTGATGCTACTTCTAAAAAATTACCTCTATTTTGTAAAATATCTATGGTTCGTAACACTTGATTCATCATTTTGTAAGCTGCCAACTGAAAACGTTTATTTAGTACTTTTCCATGATACTGTAGCCAACTCTCAACATTAAACAATTGTACATCTTTTTTAGTGCGACCAAATTTGGCTGCAAGTGATTCTGGTGTTCTATATAATGTCATTGCATGAATTCTAGCATCAGTTAATGGTTTGTTAGAATTGTTTAAAATATTGTCTTGTATATAGCAATTTGCAATGAGCCAATCGGTAGATTTCCAATCGGCAGCAATAGGTATAACATGCTCAATTAAATTTGGTTTTAATGCTGCTAATTCCCAAGCTATTCCTCCACCAACAGAGCCTCCAATTACAGCAAAAAGATGACTTATATTTAATTGTTCTAATCCTAAAGCAAATATTGTAGCTATATCTCTTGTGTTAAAATCTTTATAATTATCTATTAAATTTCTAGTAATACCATCATAACCATTACCAGGAATATTAAATGCCAATATTGTATAAGTGCTGGTATCTATACATTTATCCTTACCGATTAAATCTTGCCACCATCCATTTTGACCACACACGTTGGAATTTCCTGTTAAGGCATGATTTACAAGCACAATTGGAGCTTCATTTAAGTTCTTGCCAAATGTTTGATATGACAAATTGATATCCAAAAGATCTCCATTTGCTGTTTCATAATTATCAATATTTATATATTGAAGCTTTTTCATTATTTATTTTAATTAAAAGCCAAATGCGTCAAAATTGACGTACTTAATAGAAAATATTATAAAGAAAAAATAGAAACCACAGAAAGTAATTTCGTTTAGTTATCTATCCATAAGATTCTGAAACGAGTTCAGAACTGGGTAGAATTTAGCACCTTCTTTACTAATAAAGGGTTGCTAAGGTTTCACAGGGTCTAATCCCTCCACCTTTCTTGATAACATTTCAATAAGTTTTTGAACTTTGTGAGTACAAATATTCAGTCAGAAAAATTTAAAAACCAAATTTTTATCTACTTTTTTTATTTTTTAACTTTTTATTTAGCTATTTGAGCTAAATATTTTTCTCTAATAATCTCACTAACGTCCTTGTTTTCAATCTTACTTTCTAACCAAGAAATAATGTCTAAATATAAGAATGCTCGTCGTTCGTATGGATGGTCTTCGTAGGTCTTAAGTTTAGTAAGAATTTTAATAAAAGCTCCTTTTAATTCGTGAGGATAAATATCACCTAACTCTTTTAAAAATTTAATCATTTCCTTTTGTACTTCGTACAAATCTTCCATTTTAATTAAAAACTTAAAGGTGCTCTTAATTAAGGCATCTAAATTATAATCTAATCCAGCCTCATAATGCGCAACCAAATTTAGAATACGTGAGAAACACAACAAATCCTCTCGCATTTGCAAAGTTTTGTTAGTTATAATTTTTTCTAAAAAAGCTATACATTTTTTATATTCTCCAATACCAAAATATAAACTTGCGATTTTGTAATAGAATACCATAACATGGTGTTCATCTATTCTATTTTGATATTTTTTTAAACCTTCTAAAACAACTTTTACCATTGGCAATCCTTTGTGGAAACTACCTTCCATAAAGTGTAAATTAAACTTATTGGTATATACATGCAAAAATGTTAATCCCTCAACATTATCATCTTTAGGAAACCATTTTTCGTTTGTAATATCTTCCAAATTAAATAATGTCTCTCTAAATTTTTCATAATGCTTAATAAAAAATAAGGCTTCTAATAAATACTGATTTCCTCTTAAAAAAAATACTGGATTCAGCTTTATCATGTTAGGATTATCATAAAATAAATCTACCCATTTCTTGGAATATTTATAACAGGATAAAAAATCTTGTGTTAAAAAACTAAACCACAAATATGATTTATAAAGCCAAAGTTTTTCTCTAAACCCCATTGTATTAATGTCATATTTTGGTAGTCTATCGTTAAAATATTTTGTGATATTTTTATTCTCTTCGTCGTTTTTCACATAACCTGTTTTTAAAAACAAACCATACAACTGAAGCGATAGATTAGACAATTTACTTGCCAAAACGTTTTGCTGACTCATTTCTTTGGCTTGTATTGTTAACTCGTCTGCTCTACTACTAATACTTCTGGTTATATATTGAGATTCAATTACTTTTTCAAGTTCAATAATTTCATAAGCAATATTTTTTTCTTCATTAGCAATGGCAAGTGCCTTAGCTTTATCCAATATTTTTAAACTTTGTTTATACAATCCTTTATGATATAATATTGTTGCAAAATCCAGCTGCTCTCTAATTTGAATTCTAATATTTTGGTGTGATGGATTTAATCTTAGACTAATAAGAATTTGTTTATAGAGATGTGCTTTTAGATTAGATAATTGCTGTTTTTTTACAATACCCTTTTTAAGAATAGCAGCTTCATCATAAGACGATAATTTTTCAAGAATATTAAAAAGTAGTAAAAATTTCGAATCTTCATTCACACCTAATCGACCAACATAAAGTTTAAACTGTCTTTTTTCAGATTTAGACAGTGTCTTTATTAAAACAAATAAATTATCTTTTTGTTCTTTAGTCATAGTTGGATATTCTTTTATAATCTATTGTATATCAATAATTTATTATATCAATAAAACAGTTAAACATCGTAAAATTTAAATAAGACCTCTGCTTTAGAGGCTACCAAAATATAAATTAGCATAACAATAAGAAAATTATTTTAATAAATGTCTGATTCTAATGTTCAAATTTTTGATACTACGCTTCGTGATGGCGAGCAAGTTCCTGGCTGTAAGCTAAATACAGAACAAAAATTAATTATTGCAAAACAGTTAGATAATTTAGGTGTAGATGTTATAGAAGCTGGTTTCCCTATTTCTAGCCCAGGCGATTTTAAATCTGTTCAGGAAATATCTAAAATTGTAAAAAATGCAACGGTTTGTGGTCTTTCAAGATCAGTAAAAAATGATATTAAAGTTGCTGCAGAAGCATTACAATATGCCAAGAAACCAAGAATACATACAGGAATTGGAACTTCTGATTCTCATATAAAATTTAAGTTCAATTCTAACCGAGAAGACATTATAGAAAGAGCATTTGCTGCTGTAAGCTATGCGAAGTCTTTTGTTGAAGATGTTGAGTTTTATGCCGAAGATGCTGGACGAACAGATAACGAATATTTAGCCAGAGTTTGTGAAGCTGCTATAAAAGCTGGTGCGACGGTTTTAAATATTCCAGACACTACTGGTTATTGCTTACCTAGTGAATATGGCGCAAAAATGAAATACCTAAAAGAAAATGTAAAAGGTATAGATAAAGCTATTTTATCTTGTCATTGTCATAACGATTTGGGCTTGGCTACTGCAAATTCTATTGAAGGCGTTATAAATGGTGCACGACAAATAGAATGTACTATTAATGGTATTGGCGAACGTGCTGGAAATACTGCTCTAGAAGAAGTAGTTATGATTTTAAAACAACATTCTTACTTAAATTTAGATACTAATATAATCACATCAATGTTGTATGGCATTAGCCAATTAGTGTCTGATAGTATGGGAATATATACCCAACCCAACAAAGCCATTGTTGGCGCAAATGCATTTGCACATAGTTCTGGAATACACCAAGATGGTGTAATTAAACATCGTGAAACTTACGAAATTATAGACCCAAAAGATGTTGGTGTAACAGAATCTGCCATTGTACTAACTGCAAGAAGTGGTAGAGCTGCTTTGGCTTATAGAGCAAAAAATATAGGTTATGAGTTAACCAAACTTCAGTTAGATGAAATTTACATCAACTTCTTGAGCTTTGCTGATAAAAAGAAGGAAATAAATGATACTGACATTCATCAAATCATTGAAACCAGTAAAGTATATAGACAAATCGCATCAGCATAATGAAAAAAAATATTGATTTTCAAATTAAAAACTATTGACGCTCTAAAACTATTTTAGCTATGAAATTAAACATTGCTGTTTTACCAGGTGATGGCATTGGTCCAGAAGTTACAGATCAAGCAATAAAAGTGTTGAACGCTATTGCCACAGAATTTAATCATGAGTTTATTTATAATTATGCTTCAGTTGGTGCAATTGCTATAGATGAACATGGCAGTCCTTTACCAGAAAGCACTCTTAACATTTGTAAATCCAGTGATGCCATATTATTTGGTGCAATTGGTGACCCAAAATACGATAATGATCCTTCGGCTAAAGTACGTCCAGAACAAGGGCTTTTAAAGTTGCGTAAAGAATTGGGTTTATTTGCCAATATTAGACCTGTAAAAGCCTATGAAAGCATTTTAAATAAATCCCCTTTAAAAAAGGAAATTATTAAAGGCACAGATATTAGCATTTATAGAGAACTTACAGGAGGAATTTATTTTGGCGGAAAACAAATAAGTGATGATGGCAATACAGCTTCCGATTTATGTGAATACTCTCGTTTTGAAATTGAACGCATTACACATTTAGCTTTTAAAGCAGCACAATCCAGAAAAAACAAAGTCACTTTGGTAGATAAAGCTAACGTGCTGGAAAGCTCAAGACTTTGGCGTAGAGTCGTTATAGAACTTGCTGTGCAATATCCTGATGTTACTTTAGATTTCTTGTTTGTTGATAATGCTGCGATGCAAATGATATTAAACCCAAAACAGTTTGATGTTATTTTAACCGAAAATATGTTTGGCGATATTATAAGTGACGAAGCAAGTGTTATTGGTGGATCTATCGGTTTATTGGCTTCGGCTTCGATTGGAGATACTTATGCTATGTTCGAACCTATTCATGGTTCTTATCCTCAAGCCAAAGGCAAAGATATTGCAAATCCAATAGCATCTATTTTATCGGCTACTATGATGTTAGAACATTTTGAATTGTTTAAAGAAGCTCAGTTAATTAAAGACGCTGTTGAAAAGTCTTTAAAACTTCATATTACAACTCCTGATTTAAATACAAAATACGATAACATTACTACCAGTAAAGTTGGCGATTTTATTGAAGATGTTATTAACAACCCAAATGATAGCAATCTCAATTTTACTAACATACATTTAGGACAGTCTACTATAATTTAGTTGTTAGTTAGTTATTATTCGTGGATTCTAAAAAGAGCATAATTAAATGCTCCTTTTTTTATGAATTGTAAGTTTCGTTAATGTCTCTGACTATGATTTCGGCATACGTGGCAGCTTCGACGAGGTTTTGCGCCAGCAAACAAGTCAGAGTGAGAAGCTGCGCCGATAATCATTCCGATAAATTATTTTGTTTAAATATAGTAAAAAACATCAAGCAAATAATTCAGCCACGCTAAATTATAGCCATTGTTGTGTATAGCCTTTATTCATTTGGTTCAATATGTATTAAAACGTGACCTAAATTCGGTATTTCATTTTTTAAATAATCCTTTAATTTATGAGCTATATTATGTCCTTCTTTCACTGAAATTTTACCATTAACTATTACATGTAAATCAACGTGATAATACATTCCTGCTTTTCGAACAAAGCACTTTTCAGTTCCCAAAACTCCTTGAATTTCAATAGATTTTTCTCTTATTTCAATTATTAGGGCGTCATAAAAATGTTCATCCATTATTTCACCTAATGCAGGTCTGAAAATTAAATAGCTGTTATATAAAATGAATGCAGAAGCCAATAAAGCTGCCCAATCATCAGCGGTCTCATAACCTTCTCCAAATATGATTGCGATAGAAATTCCAATAAATGCCATTACTGAAGTTATTGCATCACTTCTATGATGCCAAGCATCTGCTTTTAGTGATGAGCTATTTGTTTCTTTACTTTTCCTAATAACAACTTGAAATGAGATCTCTTTCCATAAAATGATGCAACCTAAAACAATTAAGGTCCAAGATTTAGGGGTTTTATGAGGTGTCTGAATATGTTGTATGCTTTCGTACGCAATTATGGTAGCAGAAGTCACAAGAAAAGCCACAACTATAAATGTAATTAAAGGTTCAATTTTTCCATGTCCGTAAGGATGATTCTTGTCCGCAGGTCTTTTGGCATATTTAAGACCAAAAAGTACCAAAAGAGAAGAAAATATGTCTGTGGTAGATTCAATTGCATCCGCAATCAATGCATATGAATTTCCGAAAAATCCAGCAAATCCCTTAATCAAAGCTAAACTGGTATTTCCAATAATGCTGAAATATATAGTTCGTATTGCTTTTTGTTCGTTATTCACTTTTTAAATCAGGTTGCACACAA